>JAYVHY010000348.1:0-15687 GCA_043770615.1 Armatimonadota bacterium
ATCGGTGGCTTGAGAAGTCCAGCGAAACGCAATCGCTGAGGAAGAAGTCGTTAAACTGTTCGTCCATGGAGGACCGTTTCCCTCCCTTCTTGCCTCTACAAACGATGGCATATCGGGCGGTAGCTTTTCCCCATATTCGACTGTTACCGTGGTCGTCGAGTTTCCGGCGCTATCAACGAATCTAACGTAATATGTTGTGAACCCAATGTTGTCAATCATGCCAACTGCGGTTGGATCTGGTACCGAACCTCTCGATTCTCCATCTCCAATGGCTCCTGGACGCGAGATAATTGGTCTTGTGCTCTTTGGCTTGGGCGCAAACATGCCAACATTGAGCGCAAAAGTCCCATCATCTGCAGTGATTACCGTAGCGGTGTAGATTGGCACGATCGGCTTGACTTGAATCTGGTTGGCAAGGGTAAATGCCGCTCCAGAAATCGATGTAATAAACCCAGGTGGTGATTTAAAGACTTCAACTGTTCCTTTTTTGGGAAATGGGCCAGCACCCTGAATCTTTAGCTCAGCAAAGGGTCTTGATGTCCGCCAAGAAACACTGGCACTTCCAGAATAAGGAGTATCGTCGAGCTTTGGTGGACGACCGCCGGGTAAAGCTGCTGGTGCAGCCGCTTGACCTCGTGCGCATAACACAGGATGCCCTTGGATAACAGGGGAAACCGGCTTAAGATCTTGACCTCTGGAAAATGGCCCAAAGACAAAAAGCATGAGCGTTAGCAGGAATTTTGCGACTCGCATGCAGCATTGTAACACGAAGCAAGGTCATAGGCATCAAGGACTTTCGCACCCAAGAATCAGGAACCGGAACAGATTCAGTTTGGTTAATTGCTTGAATGAGTACGGTCGTTCTTCATTTTGCAAACGTCTTCTTTTTGATTTTCCATACGTTGCTCATCGTGTTCAACTGCTTTGGCTGGGCATGGCGGAGGACTCGAAAGTGGAATCTCATTACGCTGGTGGTGACTGCCTTTTCGTGGCTCGTCATGGGACTGTGGAAAGGAGTGGGCTATTGTGTTTGCACTGACTGGCATTGGCAAATCCGCAAGGCGCTTGGTCAAACCACCGATGAATCTTCATACTTGGACTATTTGGTCAAAGTACTTTCGGGCTGGACTCCTGATCCGGCTCTGGTCCGAACTGTCGCCGGATGGGTATTCGGGATCTCGATTGCCCTTAGCGTTGGATTGAATGTACGTGACTCACGTGTATCCAAAATTGCTCATATGCAAGGAAATTAGTAATATTAGGGATATTCCTTAACTTCCCTAATTTCCTTACATATCGAACGAATCCAAGCAACAACGCTCAGCTAAAAGTTATTTCATGTACGACGTCGCATGCGCCAGGTGGCTTAGGTCATGCGCCATGATGATGTTTGCATACTCATCGATTGTTGTGTCGCCAAGGTCGGGATGATGAAATTGTTTTTTCCAGTCGGCTGGAGTGAGTTGGCTGAGGAAATCAACCAGGTCACGTCGTCTGTTTTCGAACACATCAAGTTCGTGGTGAATGTCTTTTTCTTGATAGTGCTTTTCCTTTGCGCGAGCGTCGGGATCGTAGGATTCGACCGTTGCGCCGGGGGCTTCGTGAGCTAGCCGGAGTCGGTCAAGGAAGATGTCGTCGAAGTCGGCTAAATGCGCGACCATTTCGGCGAGGTTGAATCGATCGGGGTCGGTTTGTTCGGTGAACTTTTCTGGTTTGACTTGATCGACGATGTTGACGAGCGTTTTGGGGGTTCTCTCTAGTGAGCTAAGGTACGCCTTCATAATCTGCCCTACATATAGATAACGCCTTTTCTTTTCAGAACGCAAGTAGAATTAAGGAAGTTTTTTACGCGTAGTAAAAAATAACAACCCGTGCAACCAAAAAAGTTTGATTTAACCCGACGAGACTTTGTCTCGGCAGCCGCAGCAGTAGGACTTGCGTCCTCTTCGCTGGGTCAAGTTGGCGGCTCGATAAGGAAAAAGAAGATGGAACCAAAACTCGTTCATGTCCCTAGTGATGCAGATATCGCCAAAGCTCTCAATACCGCCTCCCATGGCATCAGCGAAGCCACTCACAAAGCTCACCTTGGGCTTTGGCAAGGTTACGCAAACAAGACCAATGAGATTCGAAAAGCTCTTGCCGAACTAGAAATGGATCCGGCAAAGGCAAACCAGATTTACAGCCAAGTCCGGGCTCTTAAGGTCAACTATGCGTTCGCGTACGGCGGATACAAGAACCACAACGTTTATTTTGATACCATCGGTGGTCAAGGCGGTCCCGCGACCGGTGACGTTGCGACCTTGATCAAGGAAGCCTATGGCTCGTTTGAGAATTGGCAGAAGGAGTGGAAGACCACTGGCATCGGCGCACGAGGCTGGGCTTACTTGGCTTATGACCACGACGAAGAGCGACTATTCACGTTTATGGGCGATGCTCAAGATACTTATCCGGCATGGAACTCAACCTTGGTTCTGGCACTTGATGTTTATGAGCATGCTTACTTCTTGGACTTCCAAACCGCAAGAGCAAAGTACATTGATGCCTATTTCAATGTTATTGACTGGGATGCGGTCAATGCTCGATTGAAGAAAGGAATGTAAGACCAAAAAAACAGGCGAAAATGAGCCCGAAGCCGGGCTCATTTTTTCGTCCAAAAGATGTCAAAAACACCTAGACGGGAATATACTATATGAGTGTCCATTGTCCGGTACGATACTCCGCTAGAACTCAGCAATGACTTTGAGCCGAAAGGTGATCAGGGCAAGGCAATTGATGAGCTGTGCGAAGGCTTAGAGTCGGGCTATCGTTTCCAGACCCTGCTGGGTGCAACTGGTACCGGAAAAACGTTTACGATGGCGAACGTAATCCAGCGAACACAGCGTCCGGCGCTTATTCTCGCCCATAACAAAACGCTAGCGGCACAGCTTTGCCAGGAATTCCGAGCGTTTTTTCCCGAAAACTCGGTTCAGTATTTCATTTCGTATTACGACTACTATCAGCCTGAAGCGTACGTTCCTTCGAGCGATCTTTACATTGAAAAAGACTCGAGCGTTAATGACGAAATTGAGCGGCTTCGGCACGCGGCTACCCATGCCTTGCTCGAACGGCGAGATGTCATCGTGGTTGCTTCGGTGTCATGTATTTATGGTCTTGGATCGCCGGATACCTACGCCGATTCGGTTGTAACTTTTGAAACCGGGCAGCCGCTCGATCTCGAAGTTGCGATGAAGAAACTGATTCAGATGCAGTTCACCCGCAACAACCTGGTTTTGGAGCGAGGAACTTTTCGGGTTCGAGGAGATACGCTTGAGATCCAGCCTAAGGACGAAGAAACGGTCACCCGGATTGAGTTCTTTGGCGACACGATTGAGCGAATTAGACTTGTAGATCCGTTGACTCAGCATGTTCTCGACGAGCCGACGAAGATCAGTGTTTTTCCGGCTACCCACTATGTGACCCCGTGGGAAAAATTAGACTCGGTTCTGGTTCAGATTCGGGAAGAACTTGAAGCCCAAGAAGCTTTGTTCCAAAGCCAAGGCAAACTTTTAGAGGCGCAGAGAATTCGGCAACGGGTCGAGTTTGACCTGGAAATGATGGCGGAACTCGGCTATTGCAATGGCATCGAGAACTATTCGCGCTACTTCGATGGTCGCCAGCCAGGAACTGCACCGTTTACGTTGCTCGACTTCCTTCCGTCGGATGCTTTGGTGTTCATCGATGAGAGTCATCAAACTTTGCCCCAAGTTAGGGCGATGTACAACGGAGACAAGCAACGAAAGTCGGTGCTGGTTGACTACGGATTTCGGTTACCTAGTGCCCTCGACAATCGCCCACTAAAGTTTGATGAGTTCCTTGAGCGGGTTCCGCAAGTCATGTTTGTGTCGGCAACTCCAGGACCGTTCGAAAAGGAAAACCAAGCTCAAGTTGTCCAACAAATTATTCGACCGACGTACCTGGTAGATCCTGAAGTAATCATTCGCCCGACCAAAGGGCAGGTCGATGACCTCTTAGCTGAAGTCCAAAAAGTCGTGGCGAAAGGGCGTCGAGTTTTGGTGACAACCTTGACCAAGAAAATGGCGGAGGATCTCTCGGGTTATATGCAAGACATTGGGGTGAAGGTGAACTACATCCACTCGAACGTTCACTCCCTAGAACGCCCCGAAATCCTTCGCGATCTACGATTGGGAATTTATGATGTTTTGGTTGGTGTCAATCTATTACGGGAAGGTCTTGACCTTCCTGAAGTTACGCTTGTCGCGATTTTGGATGCTGATAAGGAAGGGTTCCTTCGGTCTGAAACGTCCCTGATTCAGACGATAGGTCGTGCCGCGCGAAATGTCGATGGCAAGGTCATCATGTATGCGGATAACATCACGGGTTCGATGGAACGGGCGATAGATGAGACCAATCGTCGTCGGGCGATCCAGGTTCAATATAACATCGACAATGGGACTGAGCCGACGACGATTATCAAAGAAGTCCGCGAGACGATTCGATCTTATGATCAAGTGAACGAGATCGCGGCGCAATATAGCTCGGAGACTCAAAAGGCGATTATGGATGGTTCACCGGTTCGGGTTGAGGACATCCCGATCTTGATTTCCAGCATGGAAAAGGAGATGAAGGACCTTGCCAAAGCGATGGAATTTGAAAAGGCGGCGCATGTCCGCGATGAGATTGAGTCCTTGAGAAAGATTGCGGGAACGAGCGACGGCCGACTTGGGCAGGAGAAGCGAAAAGTCCGTCGTTTCGCGTCTCGAAAGTAGATTTTCCGGCTTCAGTCTTTGGTTTCGTTTTCGCCGGTCACCATCCTCCTCGTCAAGCGAATCATAACGTGAAAATAGACCATACGGGATGATTCGCTTGCCACTCCCTTAGCTAATGGGAGACTTTGAGCCTTGGTGTCCGATTTTTAGAAACTGAAGGTCGGAGGTTTCGGTCGAGGAGAACGTGTGGGAAGTCCAAGTTAAGCCCGAACAATGTAGATTATTCTGGGGCTCAATTCGAATTGAGTTCGGCCGTGAAAATCCTCAATAATTTGGGCCTAATCAACAATGTGGGTGCAGCTAATTTTTAGGCACTCTCGGCAAACGATATAAACCATGAAAACGAATCTATTGCCGGTAATATCAATGGTGTCAAATGTGCCCGGGACACACGCAATGACCGGTTTGTTGTATCCACACTGGGGACAAGATGAGAACTTTTCTCCATAGGGCAATGGAAAGAAATCATCAACAAAAATTGACAGATTTTCGTGTTCTTCAAATTCTTGGCATCGCATCGAATATTGCGCCGAACCTACAGCCGAGAGACGATACAGGTTCGCGATTTTGCCGGACTCAAGAGGATTTGGATTTCTAATGTTGATTAGAAGTTCTGGAAATTCTTCCGGATATGATTCCGAATGAAAGGCACCTTCAGCATCTCCGGGGTTGAATTTGAGAATCTCGTATTCGGGGGCCCCAAAAGAGTACACCAAGTAATCCAACATCAAATTGCATCGCCAACAACAAAACAAGTGGATCGGATGCTTTACTGATTCCGAAAGCAGAATCGAACTCAACTCAGTTGGCAAAGTGGCTACGAGAGTCAGACTCTTGGCGCAGTTAGGACATTGAAACGGTCGGCCAAAATTGCCGCCAACGACAACGTGGAACTGAGATTGCTCTTTTGTCTCAATGAAAATCATTGAGACAAAAGAGCAATTCCTTTGCCACCCAAGGTGATCAGCAACATCAGTTTTTTAGAAGTCGCCGCCACCGCCGCCAGAATCTCCACCGCCACCAAAGTCTCCGCCTCCTCCTCCGAAGTCAAAGCCACCGGAGTCGTTGCCGCCACCGCCAAAGTCGAAGTCTCCTCCGCCTGAGCCTCCTCCAGAGTTACCAAAGTCGAAGTCACCAGAACTATTGTTGCTATATGGTGCCTCACCCGGGTTTTGGTCGTAGTAGTTGTTGATGATTGTGTCGCCACCGCCGTAGCCGTGACCTCCGTAGCCGCCACCAAACAATCCTCCGCCCCAACCGTATCCGTAGTGAGGCATGAACATGCTTGACAGGGCGGAAATAGCTACCATGTCCCAAATGAAATTGCGGTTGCCAAAGTCATTGTGGGGGTTGTAGCCTTGAACGGCGTACCATGGCATGAACTGTCCGTTTTGTCCATATTGCCCTCGCAATTGAGGCATTTGCCCTCGGAGCAACTCGTCACGCTCTTGGGGAGTGACCATGACCGTTTTTCTCGTGCCACCGAAATTAACTTCAACCGGAATTAGGTGGTCGCTAGGTTCGGACGAAAAGTAAGACACGCCTTGCATCGGTTCAAACAGTGGGGCTCGCTGATTATCAATAATTGGGGGAATTGTGAATGCTACTCCGCCGTCGCCGGTTAGGGCACTAACGTGGGGTTTTGCGCTTTCCATGTCTTGGACCACTTGGCTGAACGCACTGTTAGCGAGGTCATAATCTGCCACTGTTTTTGCAGAACGAAGGCGGCTAGTCCCCTCATCAAAAGTCTGCCCCATCCGGTCACGGTACTGTCGAACCGCATCGGCGTCTTGCCCCAATTGGAGTAAGCCATCGGATGAATCCAAGTAGCTCATGGCGTTGAGGGCCTTGGCTTTGGTTTCTTCGGCACCCCTTTTTGCGAGATTAAGCTTTTGCTTTTTCGCACCCATGATGATCGCGACGACGATCCCGACTAAGGCTAGGGGAATAGCAAGGCAAATTATTCCTCCCAACATGCTTCCTGACTTTTCGGCTACTGGTGGTGTTATGGCTTGGGTTGTTCCGCGTCCGGAAGAAGTCCGACCGGTTGCCGGAACGTTCGCAACCAGGGCTTTGTCATAAACGCCTTTAGCCAATGCTTTGATTGCCGGCGTGAAATCGGTTGGGGTAGCCAGTTTTGATGATGAATTATTCAGAGCTGTCAAGTCTGCGACGGACAGTTTTGCGGAATAGGCTGAAAGCCCCTTTCGAGTCAAAACCAAAGTTATCCCTTTGTCGCCGAATGTTAGCTTTTGGTCATTCACGTATTTTGCAAAAGCCATTCGTTGTTCTTTGCCATCTTTGACCCACTTTGCACCAAGTTGCGGTACTGCGAGCAACCGAAATTCGTAAGGTTTGACTTCGTTGCCAATCGTTTTCAACTGGGCAACATCGATCTTGCCATTGAAAGACGGATGAGCCCAATACGTGCTTACCTTAAGATCTTTGTAGATCTGGTCGGGATTGGTTTGGGTGTGGGAAAGGGCACTAATTCCGACTACCATTAACGACAACGAATTTCTTAATTTCATTTGTTCACTTTATGATACGGCGTGTGGTCAAGCTAGGCTCCAAATATTTTGTCTAGAGGAATCGATTGACGCTAAGAAATGAAAGCTCCTTCGGCAAGCCGACGGTTGCGGCTTGCCAGGCGACTTCTCCGAGTACCGGACCGAATTTATACCCGTGTCCACTAAAGCCACACGCAACCGATAGCCCGGGTTCAACTTCGCCAAAGATGAAGTGACTATCGGGTGACATATCGTACGGGCAAACTTTTCGGGACAGAACTTCCTTGCTGAGACTCGGGAGAAATTGAGCCGCAAGCTCCAATAACCTCTTTTCTTGCCCCTCAATCGATGATGAAGAGAATCGGTGGTGTCCGCCTATTTTCACACCGGGAACGTCGTCAACCGCAGGGAATCCGTATAGCATTTCGCTGTCTTCGGTCATCATTCCAAAGCCAGGACCGGCATCGAAATCGTGTTTCGGATCGTCAAGCCAAAGCAGCAAGTGGGTTTGCTTAGTGAGGGCATGTTTAATTTTGGGGACCAAACTTCCGGTCTCGAACCCCGCCGCGACCACAACTCGTTCGGCTAGCAATTGAAATCCTTCGCCTTCAACTATCCACTGGTTTCCCTTTGCAGTGATAGCCTCGACTTGGGCTTCTGAAATTTCGACTCCAAGACTGTGTGCCGCCTTGGCAATCGCAATTGTTCCATCGGCTGATCGAACATATCCACCTTCTTGTTCAAAGAAAACAACGTATTCCTGTGGGATTGCGAAGAACGGAAAACGCTTCTTTGCAGTTTCTGAGGGCAAAACATCGTGAGAAATACGGTGGCGGTTTGCACTTTCTAAGGAACCTTGAATGAGCTCGGATTTCAGTGCTCCGGCGTAATAGCCGCCAGAAGGAACGTAAAGTGAATCCCCAAGTTGTTGCCAACCTTCAATGGCTCTTCTCAGTAGAGGAACGTAGGATGGATGTTCAAAGTAGCTCAGTCGAAAGAGCCTGAGTCCGTCGCCCGAGGCACCAAACGGGTTGGCAACGCCATGCTGGTCAATGCACAGAATTGACTTAACGCCGGACTTTGCCGCGGCTAATGCGGTCGAGAGTCCGGTGACGCCAGCTCCAATAATTACTAATTCAAACTCTTCGGTAACCATGCGTCACCCATGACCTTACCGCAAGCCGCGCGGGTACGATCAGAATTGGACCTATCCATCGAGGTAGCTTCGAAGGTTTGGGCTACACAAAATGGCTGGTCACGCTGAAGCCGTGTCTGCAAAAATCAATGAAGAAATGGTTGTTTCAACGACTTTATATGACGAATCTGGCTTCTCAATAAAGCTTGATGACAAAGTGTTCTTCAAGGTTGCTTCACTCCCAGAAATCTTCGCCTTTCAACCGGCAGATCATGTCACCTACTTCATTTCAAAAGAACCTCGCGACTTCCTAAATCGCAGCAAATTCACCCTTGCCGACGCCAACAAGTCGCAAATTGCTCAAATCACTGGCGAGTTTTTTGGAGGACTAATCTTTGGTTCTAAGCTTCAAGTTGGCGAGAAGCAATATCGAATAAGGCTAAAGCCAAATTCTTTTTTCAATATTGGAATTGTTTGCGAAGGTTTTCGGATCGACGAACTCGGAATTGTCATGGATTCTTATCGACCCAATAGCGGAATCATGTCGTTTTTTTCCGGAGGTAACGAGGTAAGGACGACAATCCTAGACGAAGACGAACAACACATGGCAATCGTCGCGCTCTTACACTTTGCAAGATTTTGGAAATGGAAAGAGGAGGGGGATTAAAGTCGGTAAAGTCAACCAGCCATGAAAAAAGCTACCCTTCATCTTCACTCTCGTTTCGTTGTCGACGTAGTTGACCCTCGAATCTTTGGTGGATTCCTGGAGCATCTTGGACGTGCGGTATATGAAGGGGTGTATGATCCGACGAGTAAACATGCTGACCCTTTTGGGTGTCGAACGGATGTACTCCATGCCCTAAGAGACCTAAAATTTACAACGATGCGATATCCAGGTGGGAATTTTGTCAGTGGCTATCATTGGGAAGACGCTGTTGGTCCAAAGTCGGAACGACCCCAAACGTTGGACTTGGCGTGGCAAAGTATTGAGACCAACCAATTCGGACCGAACGAATTCCTTGAACTATCACATCGGATGGATTGGACGCCAATGCTGGCAGTCAACCTTGGAACCGGAACTCCAGAAGAGGCGCGAAATTGGTTAGAGTACTGTAACAACACTGGCGGCACAAAGTACGCCGACCTTCGACGATCTCATGGATTCGAGAAACCATGGGATGTCAAACTTTGGTGCCTTGGAAATGAGATGGATGGTCCTTGGCAGATCGGTCATGTTCCAGCGGAGACATACGCGATCAGTGCTCAGCAAACGGCACGGATGATGAAGATGGTTGACCCGTCGGTTGAGTTGGTGGTTTGCGGTTCTTGCACGACGGGATTGCCTACCTATTTGGAATGGGATCGCAAAGTTTTGGAGCACTGTAAGGACGATGTTGAGTACATCAGCCTTCATCGATACGTTGGGAATCCCGAGCACGATACTGAAAACTACCTAGGGGTAACGAACAGCATTGATGAGCAGATCGAGGCTATGGACTCGATCTGCACCACAGTTCACCGAACGAAGAAAACCAAGAGGAAAGTAAAGCTGAGTTTTGATGAATGGAATGTTTGGTACCGAGCAAATTCTGGCGATCATGTAGACGGTCGTGGCAAGATAGCTCCGCCCTTGCTCGAAGAAGTGTATAACCTGGAAGATGCTCTGGTTGCAGCCGGCTTCCTGAACAGCTTTATTCGACATGCCGATAGTGTAAAGATTGCAAATATTGCCCAAATTGTCAATGTAATTGCACCCATTTTGACTCGGGGCGACGAATTAGTCCGCCAAACAATCTTCTATCCGATTGAAATGATGGCTAGGCGTCGTGACGGTCTATCACTGCAGGTGCGAGTCTCCGGCGACGATTATTTGTCAAAGGACTACGGCACGGTTTCGATGTTGGATTCGAGTGCGATATTAAATGGCAAAGATCTAAACGTGTTCATGGTCAATCGCGATGTCACGCATTCACTAGAAGTAACAGTTGACTTGAGTGATCAAGACCTTAGCGGCCTCATCAATGCTGAAATCATTCACGGCACCGATCCTAATGCGGCAAACACATTTGAATCGCCCAATACAATTGTCTGCGAACCATTTAGTGAAATCATCATCAAAGATGGGAAAGCAGTGGCATTGCTACCACCGCTTTCATTTTGTGCTGCGACGTTTGGCTTAGTTTGAGATTTTCAACAATTTGCACCCGTGCCACGGGATATCCAAGATTGTCGTTTGAGATTCTAGCATCCAAGTTTCTCCGGTCCAAACGTCGGTAACGGTGTTGCCAGCTTTGGCTCCACCTGGACCAAGGTCGAAACTCATTCGACGTGACTTTCGGTCTTGCAATCCCCCGTCTTTGAATCCAAAGATGAATGGTTGAATCGTGCCACCGAGGGTATCGGCCATGCAACTGTCATTGAGGGCAATGAACGCCGAGAAAGCTTTTGCATTTTCGGGAAGAGTGTAGATAAGGACCGATGGCGCGTGGGCAAAAATTCCATTCTTGACCGGAACGCCCATAATCGAAAGTGGTTTTCCGCCGGGAGCGGTCTTGATCGAAGCTTCGCCGAAGCCCACCGTCGCCGACTTCCAAGGCTGAATCGAAAGGTCATAGGTTGTTCCATCGACTAGCTCGACGGTTGGGGAAACCCAAACAGCATGATCGAATTTGAAACCATCGCCGGTATCTGCGACTGCCAAGGCGATCTTCGAATACCCTTCCAAATTCGCGATGATCCGTTGCCCCTGGCCGATTGTTTCACGATTGATAAATTCTCCCTCGGAGATTAAGTCGCCATGCGAAATGTCGAACTGATCCTGAAGATTAAAAACGGCGACATACCGATCTTTGGTTTCTGAGCTGACAGCAGCCCACGCAATGATCCCTTTTTCATCGTATATAGGTTTGTTCTTAGTGCTGTTTTGATTGATCGAGATGAGAGTTCGATTGGTCAGAAGGGATTCGGTAAAGGAATCAAGCTTCGTCATATCGGCACCAAGGATTAATGGTGACTTTGCAATTGCCCAAAGAGACATCAGTGTCTGTTGCTCGTCACGGGTGAAATTTGTATGCCTGGTTCCATTGGCAAGGGTACCGAGGGGGAGCATATCGGCATCGGGATAGTGACCAGGACCTTGGAATTTGTTCCACCTATTTAAGCGGGCAAATTGAGACTTGAGCGCCGACCAATTGTCCCAAAAGTCATCGCTGATTCGCCACATGTTAGAGTGGGTAAGGGCATGACCCGCCGATTCGATGTCGGTTTCTCCCGGTGACATGCTGAGAATCATCGGACGTTTTGTTTTGTCAATTGCCTTGCGAATGGCTTCAATTTCTGCTTGGTTTTGAGCATACGGACGGCTGAGGTCGTCAACCTTGACGAAGTCAACTCCCCAAGTAGCAATTTGTTTGAAAACGCTGTCGTAATACTCTTGGGCTCCCTTTTTCGACATGTCTACGCCGTACATGTCGGTATTCCAATCACAGATCCGGCTCTTGTCGGCAATTTCAGAGCATTTGAAATTTGTTCCAAAGATGGGAAGTTCCTTATCTGCGGCTTGCCGAGGGACGCCTCGCATGAGATGAATTCCAAACTTGAGTCCCTTTTTGTGAACCCAGTCAGCCAAGTTCTTGAATCCGGATCCTTTTGCCGCCGACGGAAATCGGTTTAGAGCAGGCAGAAGTCGACCAAATGGGTCCATCGTTAACTCGGCGTTAGGTGTGTAGTCAAAGCCCTTTGCGTTCGGTTCGTACCACTGGATATCGACAGTTGCGTATTCCCAGCCAAACGGTTTAAGCTTATCGGCCATGACTTCGACGTTGGCTCGAAACTGAGCCTCGGTTATGCTTGTTCCGTAGCAGTCCCAGCTATTCCAACCAAGTGGTGGCTTTGATGCCCAGCGATGAAAAGGAGCTGGCTTGAAAACAGTTTTCGTGAAAAGTGGTTCTTGATAGCAAACCAGCAACGAAAGGAGTGGAAGAATCATGGTGTGCTAGTCGAGTTCGCCGAGAATACCTATTTATGGTTTTAAGTCAAACCATTCTTATATCTTATCAACTAAACTCTCAATTGAAACAATGAAGCGCGTTACTCTTGGTGTCATCATCGGCAATCGGGGATTCTTCCCAACTCACCTTTGCGAATCTGGTCGTAAAACGATTCTGAAAGTACTAGAAGATCAGGGATTTGAAGTTGTCATTCTTCCCGAGTCCGCTCGACAGTCGGGAACGGTGGAATCGATTGGTGATGCCCGAGCCTGCGCAGACCTTTTCAAGAAGAACCGGGACAAAATTGACGGAATCTTGATCACGCTTCCTAATTTTGGTGAGGAGACCGGGATCGTCAACGCGGTTAAGTTCTCCGAACTTAATGTTCCGATTCTTGTTCACGCATTTGGCGACGACGCAAAACGGATGACCCTGGCAGATCGACGAGATAGTTTCTGCGGCAAGATGTCGACGTGCAACAACCTTCGGCAATATGGTTTCAAATTCTCTTTAACTGAGCTTCATACGGTTGATCCAACGAGCGATTCGTTTAAGATGGACTTGCAAAAGTTTGGAGCAGTTTGCCGAGTCGTGAAAGGACTTCGAAATTGTCGAATCGGCGCGATTGGTGCTCGACCGGGGGCATTCAATACGGTTCGCTATAGCGAAAAATTGTTCGAAAATGCCGGTATCTCGGTTGCCACGCTCGATCTATCTGAAGTGCTCGGGTGGGCTAACCGGTTAACATCGAACGATAAGGTTGTCAAGGAAAAGCTTGCCGCCATCCAAGCCTATACCGAGACGAAGGGAATTCCGGCTGAAAGCCTTGATAAGATGGCACGACTTGGGGCGGCAATTGACACTTGGAGCATTGACAATGAGATTGATGCTACCGCCATTCAATGCTGGACGTCACTTGAAGAATTTTACGGGGTCGTGCCATGCACGATCATGTCGATGATGTCCGACACTCTACGTTCGAGCGCTTGCGAAACCGACGTCGCGGGAACGGTTTCGATGTATGCCATGCAGCTTGCCTCGGGGCGACCGTCGGCTCTGCTTGATTGGAATAATAACTATGGCGGAGACCCAGATAAAGCGGTGGTGTTCCATTGTTCTAATCTTCCAAAGTCGGTTTTTGCGGATCAAAAGATGGATTTCCAAGAAATCATTGCCGGAGCAGTAGGTAAAGAAAACACCTACGGGACAATCGTTGGTCGAATGAAGACGGGAGCATTTACTTATTGTCGAGTTTCAACTGACGATACCTTTGGGGAAATCCAAGCGTATGTAGGTCAAGGTGAATTGACAAACGATGTCCTGAATACTTTTGGTGGCTTTGGAGTTGTGAAGATTGAACGAATGCAAGACCTTCTTAAGTTCATCTGTAACAATGGATTCGAGCATCATGTCGCTTTCAACCTTAGTGAAATTGCCTCGTCGGTGGAAGAAGCCATGAGCAATTATCTGGGTTGGAGCGTTTACAACCATGGCTAGCCCAAGCTACACCCTAGGCGTTGATTACGGTACGAATAGCGTTCGTGCCCTCATCGTGAACGTTTCCGATGGTGACGAAGTTGGTATGGGGGTTTGGAACTACGAGACAGGGAACAACGGGGTCCACGAAGACAATCGTGACGTGCATTTGGCTCGTCAGAACCCGGCAGACTACCAAAAGGGCTTTATCGAATCAGTTAGGGAGGCGATCAAAGACGCTGAAAGAGTGTCAGGATTCAATGCATCCCAAATTATTGGTATTGGAGTCGATACCACCGGATCGACCCCGATTCCGGTTGATGCTGATGGCATTGCGTTAGCCCTCAAGCCCGAGTTTCAAGGCAACTTGCATGCAATGGCTTGGCTTTGGAAGGATCATACTGGTTATGCTGAAGCCTCAGAAATTACAGCTCAGGCAAAAGACTTTCCGTATCTGAAGAAGTGCGGGGGAACGTACTCGTCCGAATGGTTCTGGTCAAAGATTCTTCGGTGTAAGCGAATTGCTCCTGATGTTTTTGCCGCCGCTCATTCGTGGGTTGAATTACAAGACTATGTTCCGGCATGGCTCGTTGGAAAATCAAAACCATCGGAGATTCCGAGAGGTATTTGCGCCGCTGGACATAAGGCAATGTTCCATACCGAATGGGGTGGGTTGCCGTCTAAAGAATTTTTGGCTCTGCTAGATCCTGAATTGGCACTATTGCGAGATCGTCTGTACGACGTCACGAAGACAGCAGATCAGGTTGCAGGTGGACTTTTGCCAGAGCACGCCAGAGCAACCGGACTTCCAACCGGAATTCCAGTTGCAGTTGGGGCATTTGACGCCCATCTCGGAGCAGTTGGAAGCGGAATCCGCGAAGGGACTCTGGTCAAGATCATGGGCACTAGCACCTGCGATGTCATGATTGGCGGCGTGGATACGCCGGACATTCCCGGTGTCTGCGGCATCGTTCCTGGCTCGGTTGTCCCTGGATTTATGGGAATCGAGGCGGGACAATCAGCGGTTGGGGACCTGTTCAATTGGTGCGTGGAACACCTATGGAACGGTTCTCACGAAGAGCTAACCGAAGAAGCAATGAAGCTCAAACCTGGCGAAAGTGGGTTACTCGCTCTTGATTGGAATAACGGAAACAGAACTGTTTTGGTAGATCCTCAGCTGAGCGGGTTGATTGTTGGGCAGACCCTGCATACGACGGCAGGAGAGATTTACCGGGCTCTCATCGAGGCGACCGCGTTTGGATCGCGGAAGATCATTGAGCGGATCGAGGAATTTGGTGTCCCCGTAAAGGAGGTCGTCGTCTGCGGTGGAATCGGAGAAAAAAGCCCACTGGCAATGCAAATATATTCCGACATCTTTGGACGACCAATCAAAATCAGCCGATCTGCCCAAACTTGTGCCCTTGGCTCAGCCGTCATGGCAGCAGTTGCTGCTGGGGCTCATGGAACCGTACTTGAGGCAGCGGACGCAATGACTGGCTACAAGAACTTGTCCTATACTCCAAACTCCGAGGCAGTTCAAGTCTATAATCGCCTCTACGTTCTCTACTCTGCCTTACATGATTCCTTCGGAATGGCTGGCACCCACAACGATCTCAGCAATGTTATGAAAGACCTACTATCAATTCGGCGTGAGGTGACGGCGTGAGCCTACAAGTCATCCGAGAACAGGTTTGCTGGGCAAACCAAATGCTCCCAAAGACCGGACTGGTCACAATGCATTCGGGCAATGTCAGCGGCTATGATCCAGAATCAGGCAAGGTTGTGATCAAGCCAAGCGGGATGGACTATGA
>JAYVHY010000349.1:0-15617 GCA_043770615.1 Armatimonadota bacterium
ACGCCTACCAGCGCGCCAATGGAGGTGATAGATGAGCACTATTACTCCGATCCCGGATTCTTCTTCCGTAACGCAAATCGGTATGACTTCTATGACCGAAAAGGTCCGAAAGTGTATGTTGGCGAGTATGCAGTGACTCAAGGTTCTGGCAGTGGTAACCACATCGCAGCTATAGCGGAAGCCGCTTTTATGACCGGCATGGAGCGAAACTCTGACCACGTGATCATGTCAAGCTATGCTCCGCTCTTTGCCAACGTGAATGCCAAAGCTTGGAACCCAGACCTCATCTACTTTGACGCGAGCAAAGTATACGGAACCCCGAGTTATTACGTCCAAAAGCTCTTTGCTCAGAATCGAGCAACCGATGTCGTCAAGAGTTCGATCACCGAGATTCCCGAATCCGTGACTCCGTTTCCGGCAGGTGGAATTGGAGTCGGAACGTGGGTCACAAAATCTGAATACAAGGACATCTCAATCACCGAGAACGGGCAAACCAAGCATATTACCAATCCAAAATCCGACATGAAACAAGAGGCAGGAACCTGGGAATTTGATGGCAATTTGCTACGGCAAACATCGATGGAGACTGGTACTCGGTGCGTCATACCGAGCCCGACTTCAAAGGTATACACTCTCAAACTGAAGGCAAAAAAGATCGATGGAGATGAAGGATTCCTTGTAACCGTCGGCTACCGAGATAGCGCAAACTATCTCTGGCTCAACTTGGGTGGGTGGCAAAACAAGCTGCATGGTCTGGAGTATTCGGTATCTGGCGGCAAGAGTGAGGTTGGCAAGCGAATTGATGGAAAAATTGAATCCGGTCGTTGGTATGACATAGAGATCGATTACGCTCCAAATAGAGTCATTTGTAAGCTAGACGGGAAAATTCTGTTTGATGAAAAGCCAGTTTCCACCCCACGATTCTTCTATACCTCTGGCATCGATAAAGCGAAGAATGAACTTGTTGTCAAAGTTGTGCAAGGTCTTGGAACCTCTCAAAGAGTCGTAATCAACATTGCTGGAGTTCAAATTGGCCCAACTGCTTATGGAACTGAATTGAGCAATCCTGACACCCAAACTGAGAATTCCCTTGACAATCCGTTCAAGGTATCCCCAGTTAGGATCAGAGCCAAAGTTGAAAATGGAAAGCTTGCTTTCACCGCGAAACCCTACTCGCTATCAATCTTCCGCATACTGATGCGGTAACAATTGCTGGCAATATTACGAAAAGACTCCGCGAATCGGCAACGCGGGGTCCCAATCTTTCATCATTAAAGATTAATGAAAATACATAAAGACTATGCTGCTCTCTTTGTTGACTTCGAAAATATTTTTCACTACATTAGAAAGCGCACCGTAGACTCTGATCGAGCCCACGATATTGTTCTCGAGTTGATCCAAGAAATCCGAAAAAAATTAAGCAACGAATATGCCCAAAGCTGCATCGTTCAGTACGCTTACGCCGACTTTGAGCAAATCGAAGGAAATGCCCAGGGACAGCTCTTTTTGTTGGGTGTTGAAACCCGTAACGTGGTAGGAACCGAACATAAAAATGCTGCAGACATGAGGCTGTGCATTGATGTAATGGAGACCATGTACACCCGAGAGGAGATTGGAACATTCGTCCTCATGGCGGGAGACCGAGACTACATTCCGGTTCTTCAGCACCTCAGAAAGCACGCAAAGTCTGTTCAGGTTGTCGCATTCAAAGAAAACATTTCCGGAGACCTTCTTACTCTCGTTGGCGATGGCTACATCGATGCAGTTTCCTGCCTCGGAAAGATTTCGCAGAGCGAGTTGGAAGTTGGGCAAGAACGACTCTCGCAGTATTTTGAGCAACGAGCAGAGGCATCGAATGACCAAGCAAACCAAATTGCTGAGGCTAAAGCGAACGGAAAGATTGCTCAAACCGCGTTTGCCCGGTCTCAGCGTTTGGAGGGGAAAGATAACCTCATTGCTCTCGAAGTGATGCTTCACAACTTTGGGGACAAACCCGAAGTCTGGTTCACGCCATTCATGAATAAGCTTCGAAATGCCCTCCAGCACCTTGCTGAGTATGAACGAAAAGCTATCGTCACCACGCTCGAAATGACGGGGATTATCAAGGTTGAAAAGCGGCGAGGAGACCCCCATGACTATTCGGTTATCGTCATCAACTGGGATCATCCAGATGTTCGAGAGAACAATCCGGTTAATATTTAGGGAATGCACCCAGTTTTAGCGAGAATCCAACAAGCCATTAAAGGCACGTCCTTCGATGGCGATGTATTTCTCGTTGGCGGCGCAGTTCGCGACGAGTTGCTTGGACGGAGCGGTCCCGACGACTTTGATTTAGTAACTTGTCAGTCAGCACCGGAACTCGGAAAGTACCTGTTCGACCAGAAGGTTTCCTCAATCTATCCGGTCATTTTCGAACGATTTGGCACTGCCATGATCGAAGTTGAGGGAATAAAGGTCGAACTCGTTTCGGCTAGAAAAGAGTCGTACGCTAAAAACTCGCGAAAGCCAATGGTGGTTGCCGGGACTTACAAAGACGATGCCATGCGCCGAGACTTTACCGTAAATTCCCTGATGCGCTCGTTATCGGACTGGAGCTTGATTGACCCGCTCGAAACGGGAATCTCAGACCTGGAGAACAAAGTTCTTCGCACTCCGCTTGACCCAGTCAAGACATTCGATGATGACCCACTTCGAATGCTCCGAGCAATTAGGTTTCGATGGAAATTCGGGCTAGAACCGGTAAAGGGACTGTATGATGCCATCCACATGCGCCGAAGTCGCCTCAAAATTATCAGCTTTGAGCGAGTTCGGGATGAACTCGCCAAGATGCTTTTGCATCCCACTGCCCCCGATGCCCTCAATGACTTAATGAAACTCGGTTTGTTTGACGTCATAGCCCCCGAATTCAAGCCAATGGTGAAATGCGAACAAGGAAAGTATCATCACCTAGACGTTTGGGATCACACTCGGCTGGTTGTTCACAATCTTGTTAATTCTGGAAGCACGGACTTTTCGGTTATCCTCAGCGGACTCTTTCATGACATTGGCAAGCCAACAACTCGAACTATTGATGAAGCAGGCAATACCCGGTTCTTTGGTCATGAAGTTGTCGGGGCGAACATGGCTCGCGAGGTGCTTCATCGCTGGAAACTTTCGGCAGACGATATCAATCGGGTCTGTACATTAGTCAAGAACCATATGAGGCTTGGAAGTGCGCCGGTCTTCACCGACTCGGCTGCCCGACGTCTCATCAAAGACCTTGGAACAGACCTTGAAGGACTGTTGAGCCTGGTGGATGCGGACGCAAACGCCCTTAAAACTGGAGTAAGGGCATTTGATGTCGGCGAAATCCGAGAGACCATTTCGCGAGTTCAGTTGGCCACCCCAATCGAGAAACTGGGAAGCCCGCTAACTGGCGAGGAGATCATGAAACTGACTGGTCTTCCGCCAGGAAAGAAAGTTGGAGAGCTGAAGCGTATGCTTGATGAACTCGTGCTTGAAGGACAGCTGGCACCCGATGATAAACCAGGGGCGACCGAGCATGTTTCCAGGAATTATCTGATTAACCCACCAACTTCTTAATTAGGGCAACGGTGAGGTCACCCAGCGACTTCATCGAATCCTTGTGGATGATTTCGTATCCATGGCTATTCTCCATCGGCAGCCCAAGCGTTATCGGATGTGCACAAAGCCCTTTGGCGGCAGCGCATGAAGCATCGCTTCCGCCCCGAGAAAGCGATTGGTATTGTAACCCGATTCCGGTAGCCTCGCTAACTGCATCAAGTACGTCACCTAAAAATGGAGGCATTGCGGCATAGGCATCGTTAACCCAAACTGTCGGATCTGCGTTGATCGAAATAGGAGCGTCGGGAACTTGTGGACCTAGCTCAAGTGCAATGCAAATGTCCGGCTGCTCGGTGGCCAAAAAGTACATCGCACCCTCGCCGCCAACTTCCTCACTAGTCGTTGCGACAAATGTAGCGTCAAGATTTTGCCCTTTCAAGGACTCAAGAGCCATTAGCCAACTGACCAAATCTGCTCGATCATCAAGGAAGTACCCAGCGACAAAGTCTCCCATTTTCGTTAACGTTCGCCGAGTGGTGGAAATAGCAACTCTGGTTCCTAAGCGAACTCCCTGTTTTTTCAGCTCCTCCTTAGTTAGCCCGGTAAAAACCGTGGTCATTTCCCAAGTCAACACCTCGGACTTCGCTTTCTTAGCCGAGCTAAAATTGCTTTCCGTATGGATAGAACCGACGCTTAAGATTCCTTCGAAAGAGCCTTTGCTCGCCATGATGGTTACTGGCCCCTCCCCCAGCTTCCAAGGAAAAATCCCTCCCAGCGAGGCAACCTTCAGTGAACCATCGGCATTGATCGAACAAACAAACAGCGCAATCTCATCCATGTGGGCAGTCACCACTACTTTAGATTTCCCCTTCCCTAGACGAACGACCAAATTCCCCTTCGCGTCGGTCGAATGGTCGTATCCGAGCCGATCAAGGTGCCCAACCAAAACGTCACGAACCAAACCTTCCTGCCCAGGGGGTCCGGGCACCGAGACGAGTTCTTGCAGAAGGTTGAGGGATTTCATGAAGGGCAGTTTATCAGAAGTAGCGCAAAGCCCTCTCTGACTAACCTACTCGCGGATGTTGATTGTTTCCATAACCGACCGATTAATTCGCTTTGCCTCAATCGTGAGCGGACCCTTTCGCCGAACCGTTATCCTGACATAGCCTGTGGTCCGCTCTCGATAGGCGCACTTCTCAGGCTTCGGGTCACTGAAATCATACAAAGACTTTCCTCCACCACCTTGAGTCAAATACAACGTGCCAACACCCTTTTTGTAGGTGTTTTGTTCTCGGCTAACTATCTCATTGCCCCGCATAGGATACTGTCGCTCATAGTGGTGGTCATGTCCTGCCAAGACGAGATCAACCTTGTATTTATCAAGGATCGGTCCGATCAACTTGATCTCTTCAAGGTTGTCGCCCCTTCCCTTCGAAGTGCCATAGAGAGGATGGTGCTCAAACACAATCAGCCACTTCACTTTTTTATCCTGTCTCGCCGCGGCAAGCGTCTGATCTAGCCATATTAGCTGGGTTGGGTTGCGAAAGTCGTCCGAATTGTAAGTGACAAATCGAGCGTTGCCATAATCAAACGAATACATGAGTTCATAGCCAGGCATGGCGAACCTTGCGAGGGTGCTGACGTATCCGATCTTTTGGCTCTTTCCTTCTATAACCTTGTCCTCATTCTCATGGTTGCCATACGCCAGCATGTACGGTACCACCGATGTCATGGGCTCAATTTGAGACAAGTATTGATCCCAAATGGGCTGATTTCCATTGGCGTAGGAGATGTCTCCCAACAAGAGATGAAAGGCAGGCTTCTCGAAAAGGACATTCTGTACGTTCTTAGCGGCATCCTCAGATATCCCATGATCTCCATACGAGGTGAACGAAAATTCGTTCGGATTAGCGTCTGCAGTTTGGAACTGGAACATCTTGCTCCAACTGTCCGCCTGGTTTCCGACTCGATAGTAATAAGTCGTGTTGGGCTGAAGGTGATACAGAGTCGCTTCAACGATCGCTCCTGTTTCGAACGGATAAGGTCGCCTGGTAGCGACCGCGCAATTGCCCAGTTCGGCAGTTGTTCCATATTCCACCACGCTGACCGGCCTTGGTGTTTCGGTTTGCCAAACAACCCTCATCATCGAGGTCGGGTCTTCACCGTACGAGATTCGAACCTGCTGAGGTTCGGTAGACGCATCGGGTGGCACAGTCAGAATCGATAAGGAAACACTGTGAGCGACGAATAGCAATATTCCTAGGGGAGCAATCATGGAGACTCCGCAAGTCTAGTTACAAAGTGTTAAAGGCAAATTAAATCCTGCTGCTTTCATGAACATTCAAGAGACCTCGGCAGATGAACCCTATTCACTCATCTGCTTCCGACACGCATTGTTCGGAGTAACCCTGCTTCAGAACGATGACGATTCTGCACCATCATATTCCTATTTGAAAAGCCCTTTCGACCGTCCTGGCTCCATTAGTTCCGATCCAGGATCGATCCTTCAACTTAGTTCGCCGAAAAGTAAAATAGCCGAGTTTCTAACTGGGGATCTGACAATAACTTGCCCCCGTTTGATTCTTAGTTAAACTCTTCCGGCCTTAATATCAGCGAGAACCTCATTTGCAGCCCTGAGGCCACTTTGACACGCCCCTTCCATGAATCCCTGATAGGCATAAAATGAGTCGGTATGTTCGCCAGCAAACTTAACTAATCCGCTCGCTTCGGAATTCAACCCTTCTATGCCAGTAAATTGTCCTGGTTTGTAGCTCGTGTAAGAACCCAGGGTATTTGGATTTGACGGCCAATGCTCCAAATGGGCGACATAATTTGTCCCGACTTTTGATGCATTTGCTTTGATACCGGGAAATACTAAATTGAGGTCATTGAGGAAAGCATTTACTTGCGCTTGTACCATGTTAGTTTGCAAAGCGGCACCACGACTGCCACTTGCATAATCAGTCATGATCGCTCTTGACGTGGAATTAGCTCGGTTTACTTCCCACGTATTTTGGACATTTGGTAAATCGGAGAGCGCACTTCCGCTCGCGCCAAGCTGATTTGCCCAATATCGGCTATTGAATGCGACCATTGTCTTTGCATTGTTGCCATATCCCAAGGCTTGAATGGCTCGCCTTTTATCCGCCGAAAACCCGACTTCCGTATCCATTTGAACTCCGCGTAGAACCGTGAATGGAATTGCAAGGATCACTACATCTGCCTTTTCCGGAACCGTGGAGCCATTAAAGTACAAAAGATATTCTCCGACAATATTTTTTGAAATCCTTGTCAGTCTCGCACCCCGATGAATTGGGCCAACAATTTTGGATTCGAGACCAGACACAACACCATCGTTTCCGTTCTTTAGGTGAAATCGTTCATCACTAACGCCAAAAGGTTCAAATTTTGCCTGATGGTTGAATCTCATGTAGCTCAGAAAATTGAGCGAACTTTGTTGGCTCGTCTCAGTGCCGTATTCAGAAACATACGCTTCGTCGAGGACACTACGGATCAAGGGGTGACCAGCACATCGAGACGACAAGTACGAAGCTAAATCCATGTTATCAAAGTCAATATCCGCTTGGTTTTTTGAGTAAAACGTTGCTGATCCAGAAATGCTTCTAGCATCAACCTGCATGGCTGAAATTACGGATCTTAGATCGTCAACTACTTGGGCTTCGGTCCACTGTTGCCCCGAAAAATAGAATCTTTCGTCGCCTGCTTGCTTCAGAACCGATTCGCGCGCAAGACCAAATTCATTCGCATAGGCAAGCATCATCTTGTGGCTCGTGTCTATGAATTCTCCGCCGTTTTCGCATGCCATACCAGGAACAAGAGTGCGGTTACTAAAGCACCGTCCACCGAGACGCGTGTTTGCTTCGTAAATGGTTGAAAGATAGCCTTTGAATTGAAGTCGATCGGCACAGGCTAACCCGGCCAAGCCTCCTCCAATGATTGCAATTCTAGGTCCGGGAACTTTTCGATTGGCGAGAATTCCCATCGGGGAAACCGCGAGTCCGGCAGCACCCGCCAAGGAAAGAAACTTACGTCGGGTATGAGTAGCTTCTGAGCGCCGCTCAAGCCCTTCACTTGTCGAAACTTTTTCTTGCTCACAGAATTGAGCAAGTTTTACGGTTCGACGAACTTTATTTAAAAGGTGGGTATGACTCATGAGAACTCAGTAACAGAAGTATAAGCCTTTGTAACCAGCAGGGAGTGCCAATTAGGATTCTAAACGCGCTAAGGAAGAATATTGCCTGCCGCACGATATATCTCGTACCAGTGTGGTCGGGACAGGTCAATCTGGCACGCTTCAACTACTTCCCTAACGCGACCCGGGTTCGTTGTCCCGATAACTGATTGCATCTTCGCAGGATGGCGTTGTAACCAAGCGATTGCCATTCCGGTCTTCGTCACGCCGTATTCTGCGCAGATGGCATCCATAACCTTGTTCAATTCAGGGAATTTTGGATTGTCAACGAATACTCCTTCAAAAAAACCAAATTGGAATGGTGACCAGGGCTGAATCGTAATGTTCTTTAATCGACAATAGTCCAGAATTCCGCCATCATGATCGATCGAATTTACGTGTTTCATGTTAGCGCAAATTCCTTGATCAATCGGGCCAGTGTGCATGATGCTCATCTGCAACTGGTTGACATGAAGTTTCATGGGTAACGAGGTCTGGAGGAGCTCAATTTGATTGGGAGTCTGGTTACTGACCCCAAAGTGTCGAACCTTGCCACTCTTCTCAAGAGCGGTGAATGCTTCGGCAACCTCTTCAGGCTCAATGAGAGTATCGGGTCGATGGAGGAGAATAAAGTCCAGGTAGTCGGTTGAAAGTCGTTCGAGTATGCCCTCGACTGAACTCAGAATATGCTCTTTGCTAAAGTCAAAAAAGCCCTTGCGAATACCGCACTTGCTTTGAAGTATCAACCTGGATCGGTCAATTCCCAACCGCTTTACTGACGCAGCAAAGACTTCCTCACACTTCCCTCCTCCATAGATGTCGGCGTGATCATAGAAGTCAATACCAAGGTCAAGCGATGTCGATATCAGCTCATCAAGCTTGGAACTCTCCATCCCTCCAATTCGCATGCATCCGAGCGAAATCTCAGATGCTTCTATTCCTGACGTACCTACCTTGACCCTTTTCATGATTGGAGAGTCTACTCTTAGCCTTTGATTGGCTTTGGTTGAAGGGGAAACTTTTCACGCGAGTATTCACCGCCATTAGCATCTTTCAACTGCTTTAAGCGCCCTCTCATCTTCTCGAGAATTCCACTATAGTCTTTATAGTTTATAAAGTTATGAATCTCCTTCGGGTCTTTGCGAAGATCGTGCAAGTATTCGTAAACCGGATTTTGCCCAAAGTAGCGAGCATAAACATACCGTTCATCCCGAACTCCTTCCCATTGAGGAATTGTTGGATCAACAAGCAAGTGCTCGCAAAAGAAGTCATGTCGCCACTTAGGTTTTTCGCCTCGGACGAGTGGAGCTAAACTCTGCCCTTGATACACTTTGGGAATCTTGATTCCAGCAAAATCCAACAAAGTGGGAGCAATGTCTATATTTAGTACCATTTGGTTAGCAACGGTTCCCTGACGCTTTTTGGGCATCCGAGGATCAAACACTAACAGCGGAATGCGCAATGATTCTTCAAAATGAATCCACTTGCCAGACAAGCCCCGTTCTCCAAGAAAATAGCCGTTGTCGGACATGAAAACAATGATTGTGTTCTCTTCAAGACCTTTCAGCCTCAACTCCGATGTCAATCGACCAATCTCGTGATCTATTCCTGAGATCATTCGATAATAGGCCCGAACGTTTTTTTGATACTTTTCCGGCGTATCAAATTGCCACTTCCATCGAATTCTGTTGATCGCTTCTTGAAGGAACTTTGGCTGCTCCAGGAAGTACCTATCTTCGACCAGTGGTGGACCAGGAATAGGTGTATCTTCATAAAGACCATCAACTGACTTTGGCCACGGATAAAGATTCTCCAACTCACCGTCCTCAGCATGGGGACTATTGAAGCAAACCGAAAGACAAAATGGTCTTTGGGCAGGCTGCTGATTGATGAACTCGATCGCTCGATCAGTAGCGATCTCATCAATGTGCCGAACCTCCCCTGACGGCTGTTTACGAAGGTAAGGGTAACCAATTGAAGACAATAGGTCAAACATCTTCGTCTGTTGCCCTTTTTCAAAATTAACACCTACTTTGCCGATCAATCCGGTTCGATACCCTGCCTGTCGTAGCATTGCCGGATAGCTACTTTCACACAAAGGAGACGACAAAGGCGGTGTACCAAATGTATATTTGTGAGTCCTTTCATAGGTGCCCGACAGAATTGATGCCCGACTTGCGGCACAAATTGGTGTTGTCACGAAACTATTGGGGAATCGCACGCCTTTCGCCGCCAAATTGTCCAAATTTGGAGTTTTCAGGATTGGATGACCGGCGTAGCCGATTGCATCAAACCGCTGATCGTCGGTTAAGATGAACAAAAAATTGGGCCTGTGTTCTTGGGCACTAGCTTGCAATGTCGCGAAAAAAAGAGTGATTATCGCAGCAGTCGCCTTTCGCTTGATAGCACCTATAGTCCGTTTGGACATAACAGAATTGTGGCACATGGAACTACCAAGCGACGAAAAAGGCTAGGCAAGCATTTGGCCAGAAATCCAACCCCACCAAAAGGTCACGGTCTGATTCTATTCAAAACTCAACAACAACTAGCCACCGTGAGCAGTCTTACACGCCTTGCACACTTGCTTGCCTTCATGAGTAACCATTTCGGAGGCGGTAAATTCGCTCCCGCATAGCTCACACTTGACCATCTTAGCTTCGGAACCAGCGGCTGAGGCTGATGTAGCCGTTTTGACCTCTGGAGTAGACGACGAGCAGCCCGCAACGACGGACAATGCGAGGGACAAAATAAGTAGCTTTTGAATCACATCTCTATAATGCAACTCAAAGCTCGTTGGTTCCACTTCATTGCATGGAAATTGAACACACAATTCAAAAAACTTCATCAGTTTAGCAATATCCGAGTGAAGCTAATTGCAATCCTGTATAATCCGGCAGTCATGTTCCTGCGCAAACCCTCACTGGCTTCTCTTTCGACCATATTGAGTTTAGGGTTTTTGGCCCTTTGCCAATCCAAAATCGCATCCGCTCAAGATGTTCAAGCTAAGCCAACATTTGTGGATGGACAAGCACAAGTTGTCGCCGCATTCTCAAATTCCAATGAATGGATTCGAGAGCGCCTTTGGGTTGAAACCGAATTCGACTCGGACAAAGACGGCAAGCGGGACCGTGTTCACGTCGATGTCACAAGACAAAAGCAAACCGATACTGAAGGCTTGAAAGTCCCGGTCATCTATGAGTCTTCACCTTACTTCGCCGGAACCGGTGCCGGCGATGTCAACTGGAATGTCCAGCATGAAATTGGAGCTGAGCCACCAGCCAGAACATTTCACCCAAACATAAAATTCGAGCCTAACCGAACAATGATTTCCGCGGGCCTCGTTCGCACCTGGGTTCCTCGTGGCTTTGCGGTTGTCCATTCAGAAGCAACCGGGACTGGATTATCAACCGGAAGCGCAACTGTCGGCGGTGCTCCAGAACGATTAGCACCAAAAGCAGTCATCGACTGGCTAAACGGTCGAGCCAATGGCTACAAAACGGTAGATTGCGGCGACCAAATCTTTGCCAAATGGTGTACTGGCAAAGTAGGTATGACCGGCACCTCCTACGACGGGACGATTCCCATCGCCGCCGCAACAACAGGAGTCAAGGGCCTAGAATGCATTATTCCGGTCTCTCCAAACACTTCCTACTACCATTACTACCGCTCCAACGGTCTTGTTCGGAGTCCAGGAGGTTATCTGGGCGAAGATGTGGACTCTCTATACGACTTCATCAACAGCGGTAATCCGGCCGGACGAGAAAATAGCAATAAGCTATACCGAGACGGTTTGTTCGCCCTAAGCCAGGACCGAAAGACCGGCGATTACAATCAGTTCTGGGCTGACCGCGATTTGCTTCGCTTTGCAAAAGGCATCAAATGTGCGGTCATGATGGCTCACGGCTTTAACGACTGGAACGTTGTCCCCGAACATGCCGTTCGAATCAGCAATGCGATAAAGGGCCGTGTTCCACTGGTGCAATATTTCCATCAAGGTGGGCACGGCGGAGACCCTCCAATGGAGTTGATGAATAAGTGGTTTAGTCGCTTTTTGTATGGTCAGCAAAACGGAATCGAGACCGGTCCAAAATCCTATATTGTTCGAGAGCGAGCAGTTGGCGCACCTCGAACCGCAATGGCACCAACGCCTTATGCTGACTATCCAAACCCTGAAGCAAAGCCAATTTCCTTCTTTCTTTCGAAAGGCGGAAAAACGATGGGTGGTCTCATGCCATCGAAATCTACAGGACAGGGTAGCGAAGAATTCATTGACGACGTCGCTTTTGCTACTACTGCCCTTGCTCAGGCAGTTGATTCTCCAAATCGACTCGTCTACGCAACGCCTGAACTGAAAGCTCCGCTTCATTTGTCCGGAACCGCCCGAATCACCATCCGGCTAGCTTCAAGTGCTGCTGCGGCAAACTTGTCAGTTTATTTGGTTCAATTACCCTGGCCAGACAGTTCAGTTGGAATCTCGAATCTTATCACTCGGGGCTGGGCGGATCCTCAGAATGCGAAAGCCCTTGTGAATGGTGGCGATTACCATTCGATGGCGCCAGGTACTCCTTTGATTCCCGGACAGTTTGTCGACATGACTTTTGATCTTCAGCCTGACGATCAAATCATTCCGGCTGGCAAGCGAATTGGCTTGATGATTTTGTCTAGTGATCGAGAATTCACGATTTGGCCAAAAGCCGGTACAAAGTTGACCGTTGATCTCGACGCAACCAAAATCATTCTGCCGATCGTAGGTGGTATGCCGGCACTATTGAAAGCAACCAAATAAAGAGCGGGGCTAGCCCTGTCGCTTGACCATCTCTTGAATCCAAATAGGTGTGTACGGAGAGACACACCCTTTTGATGTCGGATAGTCGCGGCAGGCACCCATCTTCTCGCCAATGGCAATGGCCCGATTACGGAGATCAGGATTTCGAATCCCAATCTCTGCCAGGCAGTAGTTCAGCATCCACTTGCTGTTCTCCATCGTAAGCTTGGGATTCTCATCCACATTCTCACCCAATTCCTTTTCAATCCGATTAACCAGTCCATTGAGGTCTAATCCGGCTGGGTCTTTGCAAACTCGTTCTACCGTCAAACTCCAGGCCGAGCGGTTGGTTGCTGGGTCATTCGCGGCCATCCACTTCTGGCGCATTTCCTCTTTCAACGGATGTTGCTTCACGACATTAGTATTAAGGTAATCAGCCGCGTGCCAAAATTTGGCACTTTTGACCATTTCTTCAAGTTCCTCGAGAGACAAATCTTTTGCTTTGACAATCAATGCTGCGAGCATCATGGCGTCCATATTGCCAGTCTTCCAAAGTTCAAGTGCCAACGGCTTATCCGATTTGATTGATTTGGCGACCATTCGCAGGTCAGCTGATTTAACGCCAAATTGGTCGTCTCCAGCGCCATTTTTCGCATTCTGTTTGTACACCCCATCATGTCTGAGCGACTTCAGCCTTGCCATCGTTTCGTCGAGAGTCATGCCGCAATTTTACCAAGTAGATTTTGGCTAATCCCACCAAAACGGATTGACCCTTGGGTCTTTCGATCTTTAGGCTGAATCCGGAGTAATTTTCCCTTGTGGACCTGAATGATAGCGTTACTGGGCCAAGCCATCACTGATCCGAGGCGCCCCATCGTGAGCTATGGAACTAGCACCCCAAAAAAAAATAACATTAGAGCAATTGCTCTAATTTCTCGGATAGAGTAATTACTCTAATGACGATAACTACCCCTATCAAGCGGATACGAACTCCGAAACAGACTAGGGAGCTGATCCTTGATACAGCTCTCAAATTGCTTAATGACCTGAGTACATTAGCGGTTTCGACAAACATGATTGCGGAGGAGGCTGGCCTAAGCGTCGGAAACCTCTACTATCACTTCAAAGATCGCGGAGAGATTGTTCGGGCTCTCTTTGATCGGAACGCCGCCGAAACCAGGGTAGCGTTTACTCCCCGAGAGGGTGATGTCATCGACATGGATCTTTGCGAGATAATGATGAGGAGAAACTATGAAATCCTATGGCGATACCGATTTCTCTATCGGGAGCTCACGGTCCTCCTTAATCGGGATATGGTGTTGGCTAAAGCCTTCAGAGAGCACCGGCAGTACGGCATGGCAAGTTTCGCACAATTCCGTGCCCAGTTTGTTCTTGCCGGAGCGATGCGCCCGAGCAAGACCGCCGAAGAGGAAGAGCGACTTGCGGTAATGGTCTGGCTTGTCAGCGAATACTTCATTCAGTTCCTCGAAGCCGAAAAAGAAGTTAAGGACCTTGATTTCATCGAACAAGGAATCTTGCTCTTAAGGCAAACGCTTCAGCCGTACATCGTCGAGGTGCCTAATTGAAGAGCAAGTTTGCGTCCACTGCGTTGATCATTGCTGTCCCTGTCCTTTTCGCGGTTGGGTTCACGATTTTAGGTTCAACGTTTGACTACCCAGATGTACTCAGAAAGCCATCTGTTGAGGTGCTGGCTGAGTTTCAAGCAAAGAAAGCTCAAATTTTGCCAGGCTGGTGGCTCATGTTTATCGCGGCCCTAATGTTTGCACCCGTTTCATCGCTGGTCAACTCAAAGCTCACTAGCTCGCAAGTGACTCTAGGCGTAGGGATCGCAGCCGCAATCACCCAAGCACTCGGTCTTTCACGCTGGATCTTCGCCGTCCCGGTCTTAGCCGCCAAATCCGACCCATCCGCAGTCCTCATCTTTGATGTCTTGCACCAACTACTCGGTGTGGGGATCGGAGAGTGGGCTGGATACTTCTTCACTTCAATCTGGACTGTGCTCATTGCTAGTGCGCTCTCAACTCGGAGTAAACCTCTTGCCCTATCGGGCTACCTCATCGCATCTGGCATTGCATTTGGACTAGCAGAACCTTTCGGAATTTCGCTTGCGGGCAAAATTAATGCCCTCGCCTACACAATTTGGATTCTTTGGATGATCACTGTCGCGGTTCATATCCACCGATACCAACCAGACCAACATCCTGGAGGAACGGTCTCCAAATAATTCTTCTTTTAACCAAAGGCTCCCCAAAGGGTTGCCTTGTGCTAAAAAGAAAATTCAAGGCTCTGCATTCTCGCTTTTCGGCCTCCCTCGCCCGGATTTGAGTTGCGCAACGGTCACGTTTGCGCAACTCCGGGTTTCGCGCTATGCGACCACTCCCGGAATCCTGTTCGGAACGCTATCCAAAGTTTTGCGCTGCCTGTCCGACTCGGCCACAACCCCAGTTTCGAGAGTTGATTGGACGACCAACACCAGAAAATGTTCAATAAACCGGATATAGTAAGCGATATGGCAACCGTCAGTGGAGCCCCATGGGTCGCCAAGTTTCCGACTTCGACCAGTACATCCGATCTCAAAGATCCGTTCAAGTCGAACTTTGAGGCATTCCTAAGGGCGATGAAAGAAGCTGGCATATCGGTGAGGATTACGGCGTCTCACCGACCTAAACAACGAGCTTACATGATGCACTACGCTTGGATGATTGCCAAAGGGAAGATCACTCCTGTAGAAGTACCCCCGATGCCAGGAGTTGATGTCATTTGGAACCATGGTCACGCAAAGCAAGGCGCCCAAGACATGGTTGACGCCTTTGGTATCAACAATCTCGCCGTACCGCCTGCGCTCAACTCACGTCATATAGAAGGTCGGGCAATCGATACGGTTCTGACCTGGACGAAAGATATCAAGATCCGTAAAAAGGACGGCACTTTTAAAACAATTGCCGGTGAACCGAGAAATTCCACGCATCCCGATCTCATCGCAGTCGGATCAACGTACGGAGTTATCCATTTCAAACCTGCATCTGCCGACAAAGTCCACTGGTCCGATGACGGACATTAAGAAATCATGAAAAT
>JAYVHY010000350.1:0-2980 GCA_043770615.1 Armatimonadota bacterium
CGAATCCCACCGGTCCTTCACTCGGCACTTTGCGTTTTCAGATGATGCCACCTGCTCGCACAATGCGGTTGATAACTTGTTCAGTTCTTCGTCGGTCAACACGACCGGTTTGTGTTTTTCGTATTCAGCCATCTTAACTTTCCAAAAGTAGTAGCGATTGATAAACCGGGCACGCAACCCCGTAAAAGCGGACTTCGAGCCCGGGTGGTACCCAGTTGAAGTGCTCATGAGTGCAGTGCAAGCCGTGCATGGGGAGAAACGCAACTCGGTCCCCAACCTTTAGGTCTTTGACGCCGGATCCGATCACAACGCCGGTATCGGAGTTTTGCGATCCGCGGTACTTGCCACCGGCAACCAAGATTCCGCGTTGGGATTCGACGTGGGGGTCACAAAGAACCGCGACCCGTCCGGGAAGGACTGTGACCCGGTTCGCCAATTCTTGGACGATGTCGGGAGGGTGAGGGTTGACGAACGATTTTATTTCAATGAAGTTTTCGCGGATCATGGCTTAAGGCTTAAGGGGTTCGGGTTAAGGGTGATGGGGTGAGAGTGGCACAAGAAAAGCTAACTGCGGTTCACCAGGCTTCGCTTGGTCATGCCCATTGACACATTTCCCATCAAGACATTCAGTGCTCCAACCAGCGCGTCCATTCGGTTGGGCGACGGCATCTTGGTGTCATACGGGTTCCAGTTCACCATTTCGTTTTCCATGTCAAGAAACTCATGCTCATGATGGACTAATCCCATTTCATAGCACCCAAGGGGAGCCAATGCACGCTGTTCTTTGCCCTGGTAGGACGGAACTCCGGTCACCGAGATCGGCGAGACGTTCCGAATTGCCGATTTGACAAACTCACCACCCTGGTTCGATTCAAAGTAGATTTTCGCACCAAGTTCCGAACTAGCATTCACTACTAATCTTGCGCACTGATTGGGAGTGTATGCGCCGCTTAGGTCATTTTCAACGTAGTAGTGGCCGTCGTCACCTTTTGATGCAATCACGATACCGGTCGGGTCGGCGCTATCCGAGGTACTGAAGTTACCGGGGTCAAGGAACAGCACTCTCCGGACCACTTTTACGCTCGGTGGGCGACGGCGACGGTACGGATTGATGAGCGCCATATTCCAAATGGCGTCAGTGGATTCCGACAAGAACTCAGCGTCAATCTCTTGCCGAGCGATGCGTTGGGTCATGCCCGGCTCGTGGCGCATCGCCTCAATCTCCGACACCTTCAAAATTGGGTTATTCATCGAAGGTTGCCGAAAGGACTTCCATCCGTCCGAGCCATCTTCGCCCCGAAGAAAGAATTGATAAAACGCATAGTTCTTGAGTTGAATCGATCGAGGAGGCTTGGGCGTGCCGAAAAACCAAGCCTTCCCCTCAGTATCTAACAAGGTCGCTCGAATCGCCTCTCTCCATCGCTCTCCCAATTCCAATACCAACCCTGCTTCGTCAATAATAACTAGGTCATATTGTCTTGATCGCCCGGCATCCGGATTCTCTAAAGTCCAAAATTCAATTACGGCTCCATTGCTGGTTTCAATCCGATAATCGGTCGTATTCGCACTCAGAATCGATTCAAAAAGAAGATTTCGAATCGACTTAAAGCTCTCGTTCAAGAACTTGTAATTGGGAGAAAACCAACCCACAGACTTTTTTTCTTCAATTCCTTCAATCGCAAGATCCTGCGCTAAAAAGGTCTTTCCCCAGCGCCGACCACATACCACAACATTAAATCGATCCGCGTGGTCCTTTACGTATTGCTGATGAGGATGAAGCCCCGCCTTACTAAATTCGCCTTTTTTAGCTTTCGCCATGTTTACGTTTCTCAATCACTGCTCTAGGCTGGTGCGCTTTAAATCAACCCGCAAACGGACGACGAGCGACCCGCAATTCGGTCCCTTTCTTCGTTCGACCCCGTTTCGTGTCGTCAGCTTCTGGTCGAGAAAGTATCTCAAATCGTTCCGCCAACCGACCATGAGTTTCCATAAGCTGCAGGCGATCTTCAGTTGTTTTCGCGTCTTCCCAAAGCTTTTCCATCTGCTTGCTCGACTTATCGATCCATTCAACTAACTGTTGGTTCGCCGCATTACGAACTCTATCTTCCCAAGCAATGCTCATGAACTTGCCGCGACCTCTAAACCAACGCCAAATGCTCCTAGAATTTCAGATGCCTGGACAACAAACTCTAACTGAGTCTGGGTTGGATAGCCAACGAAGGTTAGGGCATTGGGAAAAAGACGCAAGACGAAGCCGAGGCTCCCGGTTGCGTTGTTGACGATCAGTTTTAATCGGTATCTTTGTTGCATAGATTTGATGTTTTTGAGTTGTGAGTCGAAAGAATATGGTTGCGATTATCTGACTTCCTCAGGTTCGCACTACTCGAAGCACATAGCTAGCAGCTGGTGGCTGGTGGCTGAAAGTCATTTCCGCAGTAGTTCCAAAATGTGTTCTTGGTGAGTTTCGATACGAGCCAACCGCTCCGGGACTTCTCCCAGTTCTTTCAGTTGCTCGTCGTGACGAGAGATTTTTGATTGTGCGGTTGCCGCATGACCCGCCCCCAGCACGAGCGCCGAGAGAAAGAACCACTGCGAGGCTAACCATTCGAGGATCGGATTCGAAGGAGGATTGCTATTTGCCATTTTGTTCGCTTGAGAATTTCGCCCACAAGGGGGCGCAGGCTTGGTCGACGTCGGATTGGGCAAAGGGTCCCCGCTTCATCCGGGTGCCGAGGTAGATCAACATGAGGACTCCCCGGTCGATGCCAACATCGACGATGCGTCCGTTTCGAACCCGCTCAAACCCAAGCGCTCGATGCAAGGCGATAGAACCTTCACCGAACTTGGTACGAGGACCAAAATCGGCAACGACGGCGTGAGCAACTCGACCGGAATAGATGACGGTTGCAAGGGTCCCGAGTCCAACCTTTTTGCCGTGCCGCTCGTTGAATCCGCCGGGTACCACAATGAAATTGAGTAG
>JAYVHY010000351.1:0-2978 GCA_043770615.1 Armatimonadota bacterium
GACCCGTTCTACTTCGCTCAGCAAATGGCTCGAGAACAGGACGGTTCGACCGTCGTCGGCGATGGTTCGGATAATGGCTCCGAGGATATCTTTTCTGACGATTGGGTCAAGACCGGATGATGGTTCGTCGAGGACAAGCAGTTGGGGTCGGTATGCCATTGCAACCAGTAGTCCTGCCCGTGATCGCTGTCCCTTGGACATCTTGCTGAGCTTTGCTCCAGGATCGAGCTTGAACTCATCAAGCAGCTTCATCGCGTATTGATCGTCCCATGTTGGATAGAAGGCTGCCGAATATCGCATGAGTTCGTGAACTTTCATCCACGTCGGAAGGTCACCTTCTTCAGACAAGTAGCCGATCTTGGAAAGGACCGCTTCTGGGTTAGAGACTGGGTCCATTCCGAACACGCTGACCGTTCCTTGTTGAGCCTTGAGCAGACCAAGGACGTGTTTGATCAGGGTTGTCTTCCCGGCTCCGTTTTCTCCGACCAGACCCATTACGGTTCCGGGTTGGATTGTAAGCGAGACATTGTCGAGGGCACGCTTGTTGCCGAATTCACGGATCAGGTTTTTGATCTTAATAATTGGTTCGTTCATCGGTTTTGTTCTCCGCTGGTCATGAGTTGGTTGCGTTGCTTGATAAGGTCTAAAATTTCGGCGTTAGTAATTTCCATTTGTTTTGCCTCGGCAAGGAGGGCGTCGATTCTCTCAGTGAGGATCTTGAGGCATTCGTCGCGAGAGAGTCGCGGTCCGCTATCGGACACATAGGTTCCCGCGGTTCGCTTCTTGGTGACGATCCCTTCGCTTTCGAGCTCACGATACGCTCGAGCGACGGTGTTAGGGTTTACGGTGAGCGTTTCGGCGAGAACGCGAATCGGCGGCATTTCTTCGCCGGGGGTTAATCTCCCCGAGGCGATGAGAAATTTCACCTGATTCACGATCTGAAGGTAGATCGGCACCCCGTCTTGTTCTGTGATTCGGATTTGCATATTGTATTAATTCAATAATACAAGATATTTATGAGATGTCAAGAGCTTTCGCGAAAATTGATCGATAAAAATTGAAATCAACCCCCACCGGTTTGCTCGTGCCTCGCTTACCTACTCCCCCATCTGGGAGAGTGACTTATTCGCACCTATTGCTTAAGATTTCCGACGGCTATTTCTTGTTCCACTTCGAATCAAGGGCCGAATATTCGGAGTAGTCGATAGTTTCATAAAGTTCTTGGCGGGTGCGCATGTTCTCAATCCAACCCGCTTGGGTTCCAGTAGACAGGAGTTCTTCGTAGAATTCTTCGACGGCTTTGAGCATGACTCGGAGCGCAGTTACCGGGAAGATAACCATTTGGTAGCCGAGTTCGTTGAACCTAGATGCCGGGATGAGGGGAGTCTTTCCGAATTCGGTCATGTTAGCAAGGAGGGGGGCTTCGATGCCTTTTCGGAACGCTTCGAACTCAGCTTCGTTGGCTAGACCTTCGGGGAAGATTGCGTCTGCTCCAGCCTGAACATAGGCTTTGGCTCGGTCAATAGCAGCATCCAAACCCTCGACTCCGCGAGAGTCCGTTCGGGCTATTATCATAAACGAAGGGTCACGCTTTGATGCGACAGCGGCTCGGATCTTTCCTTCCATGTGCACTAGGGAGATGACATCTTTACCGTCGAGGTGTCCGCATCGCTTGGGGCTGACTTGGTCTTCGAGATGAATTCCCGCAAGACCAGCTCGCTCCATCTCAATGACGGTGCGGACGGTGTTCCATGCTTCACCAAAGCCTGTGTCGGCATCGCAGATAATGGGTACGGGAGCGACTTGGCATGCTCGGGCGGCAACGCCGGACATTTCGTCGAGCGAGATCATCGCAATATCGGGAACACCGAGCAGGTTATTGGTGATCGCGCCTCCGCTGAGGTAGACCGCCTTTGCTCCTTCTTTGTAGGCAGCGAGCGCAGTTAGTGGTGAAAATGCGCCGGGCATCACCACAATTCCCTTTTCCATTTGGTCTCTTAGCAGTTGTCCAGGGGACTGAAGGGGCGGCTGAATCATAACAAGATGGTACCGGAGATCAGCTCAAAACCAGTTTGAGGCGAATTTCGTCCCCACCGACACGTCCATAAATTAACCTATATGACTTCCCTTCTTGCTTTTTCTGTTTTAGTCGTTCCCAGACAAGCGACGTTGCCAATACAATTTGTCCCAAAGAGTCAACTTGTGTTTGACCGAAAAGAGACGATTTTAGAATCACCAGCCGGACAAAGTCCAGCGATACTCCTAGTTAACGATGAAAATGTTTCCAATGAGGCATTGGAAGGCATTTCAAAAACCAAGGGCTTTGTCAGAATCGTAGTATTGGTTCGTAAAGAAGGATCAGGCGGACTAACGTTTTGGAATCCAAGCGGTCAGGTCGTTACCGATAACTCTATTCAAATTCCCGCTGCGGACATTGAGAACATGGCACCAGGTGAAGTTAATATGATTCTGGAAACACCCTTTGCAATTGGAGTCCCTAAGACTCAAAATGACCGTCCGACCATTCAACTCAACTTGGCATCCTCGAAGAGCAATCGAGTGGTCTTAGGTAATAATCGGCAATATTTCAGTATTCAGAAAATCGGAATTCCGAAGTTCAAATTTTCAAATATTCGTTTTTCGGTTCAGGTTCGATCTTTTGTTGATACATTTGACGCATCTCCCGGAACGGTGAAATCGGTTGGCAATGTCAACTTCAAGGTAGTCGGTTTAATGCCAGATCGTGGCGACAAACTTGAACATTTTAGTATTATCCAATCAGGATATCCAGGAATGGACAGTCTGATCTTGTATGGGCAATACGATTGGGAAATGATCCAACGAGACGGAATTAAGGTTAAGAATAAGGAAGAAATCCTGCTTGGTCGCCTTGTAAAAAAAGAAGGCGAAGAAGTTGATCCCAAAGAGATGCATTTGGACTTCCCTTCTAAACGCCCGGTTAAGTATTTATCGAGAAT
>JAYVHY010000352.1:0-2977 GCA_043770615.1 Armatimonadota bacterium
GCTTTCCGACATTAATCCGGCAAAAATTGGAGCTTGGTATGGTGCAGTCGGTTCAGCCGGTAAGAAAGTCAGCGAAATCGTCGGAAGCATGGCGATCAACTGGAGCGTGGTCGCCGTACCAAATCCCACATGGGCAAAAATGGTGTTCGCCGGAGAGAACGAAGCCCTTGCGGTTGAAAAGCTTTGGGATGCGATCTTTGCCGTCGCTCGCGTGAATTCGACTGAGCCACTAAAGGCGTGGCAGGATCACTGCGACAGCCTCGAAAAACGACAATCATACTTGAACAACCTTAACCTTCGATCCGTCTGCTTCAAGGGTCCAGGAACCGATCTCGAAGTCGGTCTGGTTGACCGGCATACCTGGGTTGGCGGCTGGGGATATGCAAAGAATGGCGTAAAGAACGCCCCTAACATCCCGACCGAAGAAGTCTTCACCATGCCCCACCGAGACCGCACGAACGGAATCGTCTCAAGCACCCTACCCCTCAGCTTGCGCGGACAAGTTATTGAGGGTATTCAAGTCGAATTCAAAGACGGCGTGGCGATAAAAGTTAGCGCAAAATCAGGAGAATCGACCCTCATCGGGCTCATGGATTCGGATGAAGGCGGTCGCCGACTCGGCGAAGTCGCGTTGGTGCCACCAAGCGGGGCCGTCGCCCAGACCGGACTTCTGTTCTACAACACCCTCTTCGATGAAAATGCCGCATGCCACATCGCAATGGGCGCATCGTATAGCGAGAATTTGCCCGGCGTCGATGAACTTTCAGATGACGATAAGTTGAAAGCCGGAGCCAACCAAAGCAAAATTCACTCCGACTGGATGATCGGCTCGCCCGAAGTCGAAGTCGATGGAATTCTGCCGAGCGGAGAACGCATCAAGCTGATGCGTGGCAACGATTGGGTAGAACCAGTTTAGTACACTGGAACCGCCTTGATTTCCCCCACATGGTTTGATGCCCTATCGGAAGCCGACAAATTGTCGGCCAAGCAACTTGCCAAAAAGTACGGAGATGACGCTGCGCGATGGACTTCGCTTCAAGTTGATTTGCGCAAGAAAGCAGGCGTAAAGTTTTACAATTCGCAAGAAATGCTCTTTGATCGAGAAGCACTAGAGCAAGCCACGCATGAAGCTATCGCGACGTATCATGCATCAAAGTTTCCGACGGATGCATTAGTAATCGATATGACGGTTGGCATCGGAGCCGACCTAATTGCGCTATCAAAGCGCGGACCGGTCATCGGGTTTGAACTTGACCCGACGCGAACAGACTACGCACGCCACAACTGCCCCGGTGCTGATGTCCGAAACGAAGACGGGCTGGCTTATGTTGTGGCCAATAATTGTCCGTTCATTTGGGCCGACCCCGATCGACGCGACACCGCCGGGAAACGGCTTATTGATCCTAGCGCTTATGAGCCAAACCCGCTCGATATTCCCCGCGACCGAGAGCTAACCGGAATCAAACTCTCTCCGTTGCTGCAAGACGAATACCTTGAGTCAGTTGGGCAAAGAATCGAGTTTGTGTCTTACCGAGGCGAGTGTCGTGAAGCAATCGCTTGGTCAGGCAATATAGTCGATCCAGGGATCTTCGCTGTGGACGCCGAATCCGGAGAAACCCTTCCCAGGCACGAAATCGAGGACGTGGTCAACGAACCATGGGGAATCATTTTTGACTCGGATCCCGCGGCGGGTAGAGCGCATGCCCTCGGCAATTTTGGTCTCCCTCAACTTGGCGATTCCCCCGGCTACCTAACCGGAGAAACCCATGTATCGAGTCCTTGGTTAAGAGCATACGAAGTCCTATTCCAAGACTCCAGCGACTTCAAGCGAATGAAAGAATTCCTACGCAAAAACAACTTACGGGTCTTTGAAGTCAAACAGCGCGGAGCCGGTGTCGACCCCTCTTCAATCATCAAACAACTGAAGACCGAAGGCGATCCCGTGAGTCTGATCGCTTGGAAAGTCGAGAAAAGCGTACGCTACGCGGTTGTTCGGCGGATGATTACCTATGCAAATCCGACTGAAGAATTCGCGACATAATTAACGAAAATAATGTGGTGGAGGACAATTCCAACAAAGCCAATTGCTTTTCGTTCAGACGACACCGGACAGGCAAGAACCAATATCAATCCAATCACAGAAAAGGCAAGATTTATCCAGACTAGGTCCTGAACCACCGCATGAAGGGCGGGGCCACCACCGTGGCTGCCATAGTTGTAGTTTCCTAATGTTTGATAATGGAACACGATCGGCCATGGCGTAAGCGGCAGGATGCAACCCATTCGAAAAGTCATTTTCCCAAAGTCATTCCATAACCATCGCATCAGGTTTCATCATGATAGTCCTTTTGGATGCCAGCCGACCATTTTTAAGTGGACCTATCGTAGCCGAGGCGATTCTACGGGACAATTCGCACATTCAACGAAACAACTTATACTAGACATACGTCTATATAATTGTTCCTTGAAAACAATCAATCCGACCTCCGCAATTTCTGTATTCAGCCCCGTTCCATCTGACGATTCGAATCAAGTAGACAAATTGAAGATTTATGTCACTTTTTTTTCGAGAGCCGTTTTTATCTAGCTCGTCACTTTGTACTCCCGACTCCCAAGTCCAAACTCCAAATCCGCGGTGCTACAAAACAAACATTTTATTTTCGCAGACTCAAAAAGCAACTCCGCACTCTGCCCTGGCGGGGCCTCATCCTGACCAGCCGGAACTACGATTTTCAACTCTCCAGAATTTAGAAGCCATCCACCTAAAACTTCCATCATGATCGACAACTTTCAAACCTCCAGGAATAGTCCCAACGGGGCGGCTTTACTCTTAGCCCAGCCTAAGGAGCCTGCGACGCAGGGCTGGGTTAAGACAATCCATAGGCAAAAGTCCAAGGAACGACCTGTCCGCCGTAGCCCGAAGGGCGAAGGAGGAAGTGACCCTCGCCGTCTTGTCCGCCGAAGCATGCGCTCAACA
>JAYVHY010000353.1:0-2974 GCA_043770615.1 Armatimonadota bacterium
ATCTCTTCGTCTAAGTTTTCGCCTTTTGTGGATCCGATCCACAGAAGCCACTCGGTTACCCGTGTGACGCAATTCAAAAATATACCCTTTTTGAACAAGATGTCAAGGTCTGACACCTAGTTTCTAGTAATAGTTCCATCACTTATGACCAATGTTCGGTTCGAATCCTTAATCATTGCCGGGTCGTGAGTCACCATTACGAGTGATCCATCGTTCCGATGACGATTAAGCATATCTACGACAAGTTCGCCATTAATGTGATCAAGTGCGGCAGTTGGTTCGTCAGCAAAGATAACTTCGGGACTATTGACTAGCGCCCGAGCCACGCAAACTCGCTGTCTCTCTCCACCGCTCAGTTCGTGCGGATAACGATTCATCTTCTCACTCAAGCCGAGATCCTCAAGCAAGCTCCTCGCCCGATCCTGTAGGTTCACGTTGACGGTAAGGATGTTCTCAAATGCAGTCAAATAGCCCAACAGATACGGCTGCTGAAACACAAAACCGAACTTCTGGAGCCGCATCTGTGCCCTCTCAGTATCATTCAGAGAACTCATCGAAACGCCGTTAATCCGAATATCGCCTCGAGTTGGATTTTTCAATCCGCTCAATAGATACAGCAAAGAACTTTTTCCTGATCCGCTCGGACCAAGGATGCCCACGAACTCTCCTCGCACAATTTCGAGGTTGATGTCTCGACAAGCAAAGACCTCACGATCATGATCGTGATAAATCAGCGATACGTCAACTGCTTCAACCACTAAACGATCCTCCTTTCGACAACCGCAACTGGATCAAACTTTCGGAATCGTAACCAGATTGTTCCAAACGCAATGACCAAGATCGCTATCGGAACTGGTGCCGTATACGACATCGCCATTGGATCACCTACATCTAGAGCAAAACCTTGGGGATCCATCAACTTCGCTTTAAGCAATAGCAATAGTCCTCTGGCGGCGATTAGCCCAAAGAACCATCCGCCAACAATAACGATCACGCTTTCAATCAATACTCGCCTGAACAGTTGCTTTTTCGTGTGACCAATGGCTTGGAGTAGCCCGAATTCAACCAGCCTCTGACTCTGGTAAATGTTCATTAACATTCCCATCATAATGGAAATAACCAGAACCAATATGCCAATGACTGCATCAATAATCCTATACAAAACCTCAAACATCTTCTTGCTTTCTTTTTCAATTTCCGAATATGCAAAAAGCTGCGCGAACTTTCCTTTCATCTTGGCTAGCGCCCATTTATCGTAGATCGGTTGATCCTTCAAATTCTTCGTAAAAATCAGGGCAAAGTCGATCGGAATCGGTTGTGTCTCGGCAAAGTACATCTTGTTCGAAACCATCAGCCATCGGTCGCATTGAATGATTCCAACGAGTTTGACCGGGTTCCGAGAAAAGTTGTCCGAATCGTCAGGCTTCAACATCACATCGCCAATTTTTACGTGTAAGTTCTTTGCCACTGACATGCTAACCATCATTTCCGGCTGACCGTCAACCGGACGTCGCCCAATTATTCCGGTATATCCTTGACGCTTAAGGTAGTACTCCAGGTCATCCTTCTCAAAGCCCATTACGGCAAACGGCCATTTGCCAACGATGCTTTTGACTTGCGCTCCGCTTCCTCGACAAAGAATGACTCGCTCAATTTCAACCGGAGGCTTGGTGGTCAAATCCTTAACAAACACGGCGGTTAGGCTCGGGTCTAATCGAGGAGAAACCCCCAAAAACCGGTCTGTGTACCGGTAAATGGTTTGGATACTAAGTGGAATTGAGTTAATAAGGGCGATGATGCTTTGTACAAGCATGACGGCGAGAGAAATGACGGCAATGAGCGGCACGGTTTTTCCTGCATTTCGCCGAAGAAAGATTGTTGGCGAAAGCGGGTGGACGAATCGTGGCATTGCTATCATGCTACTACGTTTTAGGGGATCAATTTGAAGCAAAAATATCGCGTGGGATTTACCCTTGTAGAGCTTTTGATCGTCATCATCATCATATCGGTGCTGGCCACCATTGCCATACCCAAGTTCAATAATGCTTGGCGAGCAAGTTCTGAAGCTCGGCTACGCGAAAACATCAGGGAATACCGTGCGGCTATTGAACGATTTTATAACGACACGGGGCTTTATCCCGTAACAGTTAGCGACATTCGTGCCCAATCAAAACCCGCCAATGGGCTAACAAAAGACGGCGTATCTCAACCTATTCCAGCTGGAACTTGGCAGGGACCTTACATGAAGTTCCACAATTCTGGCAACGCAATCTATCCCGCCTACCGAAACCCGAGCTACAAATATGAAGTCACCGCTCCCAATGTCGGTAAGTTCCGAGCAAACATGAACTGGAAAGACCTTTCAGGTGTAAACATCACCACATGGTAGCCCCAAACTTAATTCTGCCAAATGGTCGTCGTTTTTTCTACATCGGCAACGAGCTTGTCCAAGCATCGTTTCAAAATTGCCGGTGTTATGCTCCGATTATCAATTGGCTCGGCCATCATCAGCGCGCCTTTGGAAGTAATGTAAAAAAAGCAAGGTTGGATACTCCCGTTCGATTTCAGCATTTCCTCATGCTTCTTGGTCGATGAATTTGCTCCCAGATTGACCGTCAGCCAAATGTAATTTGTGCTCGAACTTACTTCTGCGCCGACTGGAACACTTAACGTCGCGGTCTTCACCGGAATTTCATATTTCTCTTTACCAACTTCGGCATTGATGGTTTTGAGTTCGAATCCCAGACCCTCAGCCATTTTCTTCAAACTTTCAGAGTTCAACTTATCGGTCTGAATATTTTTGTTTCCGATAAATCCTAATCCCAACGAGAAACCAATGGCGGTTGCAACTGCGTAGTGCGCAATTCTCATAAAAGATGAGACGAACTAACGAACCCAAAAGGTCGCTTACTTCCGATAGTGTAGAAAGATCTCGTTACCAACTGCCTCGTGACTCACCAAAATAAATTTTTGA
>JAYVHY010000354.1:0-2970 GCA_043770615.1 Armatimonadota bacterium
CAACATTGCCGGATGGGCAAAGCTGACTACGACCGGACCGAAGGGCACGAAAGTCACTCTCAAATATAACGAGGCATTAAACCCAGATGGCAGCGTAAACATGCAACACACAGCAAGCCACACTTACGGTCGATTTCAGACCGGGGAGTGCATCTTGAGTGGCGAACCTGACGTATTCGAACCTCGATTTACTTATCATGGCTTTCGGTATGTTGAGGTCAGTGGTCTAACGGAAAAGCCGTCACTGAATTCGATAGTAGGAAAGTGGGTCACGACTGATCCCGAGCGGGTGGGAGATTTTAGATGCTCCAACGAACGACTGAACAAGGTCGAAGATCTCATCGTTCGGTCATATCTCAACAACCTTCACGGAATTCCAACCGACTGTCCCCAGAGGGAAAAAATGGGCTGGATGGACGATGGTTGCGTGGATATGGAAATGGGATTCTTCAACCTTGATACTGCCCAGTTCTATCGAAAGTGGTTTAACGACATGATGGACGCCCAGGACGCAAATGGTCATGTGGCCGACATTGTTCCAACAAGCGGCTGGGGAAGAACACGTCCCGACGGCTCTCCCGGAGAAATGGCCGATCCGTGGTGGGGTGGTGCCATTGTGCTTGCTCCATGGAAGCTCTATCAGAACTACGGAGATCGGCGAGTTCTTCAGGATGGCTACTCGGCAATGCGAGGCTACGTTGATTACTTAGCTTCAACCGCCAAAGACAACGTCATCGGTTGGGGTCTGGGAGATTGGTTGGATGATAGTGCGGGGGGAGGCGGGAGAAGAGTGCCGGTGGCCCAAACGTCAACCGCGGCCTACTACGCTTGCGCGACCATTGTGGCGAATTCTGCGGCTCTAATTGGCAAGAAAGGCGATGTCTTGAAGTACCAACAACTGGCCGACCAAATCAAAGTGAGTTTCAACCAGAAATTCCTCAACCTCCAGACCGGGCTCTATGCAAACGACAGTCAGACCGCTCAAGCGTTGCCATTAACTTTTGGCCTCGTTCCCACCACAGCGAAGGAACAAGTCCTCGATCAATTGGTGAAGAGCATTGAAGGTCCAAGAAAGGGGCACATCAGCGCGGGAATGGTTGGCTCGCTCTACTTGTTTCATGCGTTAACGGAGAACAATCGAGACGATCTTGCCTACGCAATGTTGACCAAGGAAGAGTATCCTGGCTGGCTCCACATGGTCAATTCTGGGGCAACATCTCTGTGGGAAGCATGGAACGGAGAAGGGTCTTACAACCATCCGACCATGGGATGTGTTGGCTTTTGGTTATACCAAGGATTGGCTGGAATCAAGCCTGATCCCACCGGACCTGGCTACAAGAAGTTTGTGATTAAGCCTTCAGTAGACAATGACCTCACATGGGTAAAGGCACATTACGATAGCATTCATGGTCGGATTGAGAGCAGCTGGAAACGAACTGGAAACAAACTTGAAATGAACATAACCGTGCCAGTCAATACCCAGGCAACGGTGTACATTCCGAGCTTAGGTGGCGAAGTCATCTCAGAATCGGGCAAACCAATTAGCCTTGGAGCTGGAATCAAGCTGCTACCTTCGGTACCTGGGTTCTCTGTATTTAGAGTCGGTTCAGGATCATATCGTTTCGAATCGACTTTGCCGATTTAGTAAATGACTTTTCCACCAATAATGAGCATCTCTGGATGGATTGACGTCCAGTCGAGTTTCTTTGCGAAAGGTGACTGGTTCAGTATCTGAAAGTCAGCCATGTATCCAACTTTGATCTGTCCCAGTTCTTTCTCTCGCTTCATTGCAAAAGCCCCAGCGGATGTATAGGCGATTAGAGCTTGATCCAGGGTAATGTTTTGGTGGGTCATCCACAAATTGCCATTGAGTGTTTTCCCGGTTACAGCGGCTTCAATACCCAGCCACGGGTTTGCATCAACGACGGGCCAGTCTGAGCCAAACGCAAGTTTTGCCTGGCTCGCAATCAAATCTTTGAAGGCATAGCTAGTTCGGCTACGAGCCGTGCCAATTACTTCTTCACAATATCGTCCGTCATCCGCCTTATGGTAAGGCTGCATAGACGGAATGACACCAAGCTTGCCAAAGCGAACGATGTCGGACGCTGTGGTGTGCTGAGCGTGCTCGACTCGAAACCGGAGACTAGAAAGGTTAGGGGCACACTTCTCGAACATGGTGAGAATGTCTCGATTAGCTCGGTCTCCAATTGCGTGAATAATGACTTGCAAGCCAGCTTTTGCTGCTTCCTTTATTCCCTTTTCGTACGTGCCATCAGTAAATCCAGGTCGAGGCAATCCGGTAAGGCTCTTTTGGTCTGCCAGTGGTTTAGTGTATGGTTCCAGCATCCAAGCGGTTCTTGAACCCAAGGATCCGTCCATATAGGCTTTGATACCGTTAGCCTGCACCCATCCTGGTACACCTTGAAAGCCCTTTATTGCTTTGATTTCATTTGTCCAATTGGATGCGGTTGGGTAAAGCGCAAATCTCAAACTTGGATTGACTGAAACTGCATACTTTGCATACTTAGCGAGATCTCCAACCGAACAGATTTCACTTACGGATGTGATCCCATGCCTATTTGCCATTTTGACGGCCGCTCGAAGTCCATCTTCAATTGCTTGAGGTGTTGCTTGTGGCAGGATAAAGTTCGCCCTACCCATCGCGGTTTCTCGGAGCAGTCCAGTTGGCTCCCCTGTGGCCGGATCTTTATCAATAGATCCGCCATCAGGACTTTTGGTGTCTTTGGTAATACCGAGCCTCTTTAATGCCAATGAGTTAAGAATCAGCGAATGCCCATCCATTCGGTACAAAACGGCTGGATGCTCGCCAGTTACAGAGTCCAAGTCTTGGCGCGTTGGTTGTGCCTTGTCGGGCCAACTTTCGGCGGACCAACTACTTCCGACAATCGTTTGCTTCCCAGGGGTTTTCTCCGCCCAATCCTTTATTCGGCGAAGGAATTCTGCTTTAGT
>JAYVHY010000355.1:0-6507 GCA_043770615.1 Armatimonadota bacterium
GTTCGAGCTGATCGGAAGCGGACCGACTTCAAGCGACTGTCCTCGAATTCATTCCGAGAATCTTTCCAAATTGAGGTTCGGAATCGAAAGCAGGAGGACGCGACGGTTTATCTCTATGAGCGGCATTGGGGTGACTGGAAGGTTTCGGACAAGTCAGACAATTTTGTGAAAGAAGACGCCAATACGATGGTCTTTGAAGTGAAACTTAAGGCGGGCGAAGTCAAGACGGTTACTTATACGGTGGACACGAAGTGGTAAGAGAGCGAAGAAGCGGGGAAGTCGGGAAGCTGCTAGCCGGAGGGAAAGAATTTTGATATCAACGATCATTTTTACGAATGCTATGTTAAAACCAAACTCGACTGAGATAACCATTTACAATCAGGGGCTCGGTTTTGTCAAAGACATTAGAACCTTGAAACTCAAGAAGGGTCAACAGAAGGTTAACGTTGAAGATGTTGCCCAAATGATTGATGCCACCAGCGTCGGCTTCAAGTGTTTGAGTAATCCCGGTTCAATTTCCGTACTCGAACAGAACTATCAATACGATTTGGTTTCGCCGCATGCGATTCTGGAAAAATCGGTTGGGAAGCGAGTGAGATTTACTCGGAGCATGGGGAATAAGAAGGAATCGGTCGAAGGGATTCTGATGAGTTCTCCCACTTCAGTGGTCAATAACGGGAATGGTAGCGAGTATAGCTACAACGGTTTGGTTATCAAGGCAGATGATGGACGGATTATTTTGTCACCTCAAGGTGAGATTGACGTCATGGAAATGCCGGAAGGGCTTATTTCGCGACCGTCCTTGCTTTGGGAAATGGAGAGCGATAAGGATCAGAACGCCGAGATGGAGCTTAGCTACTTGACCGGTGGGATGAGTTGGACGGCGAATTACGTAATGACGTTGGGAGACAACGGGACCTGTGACCTCCAAGGCTGGGTGACGTTGACCAATCAGTCGGGTCTGTCATTTTTGGATGCAAGCTTAAAGCTTTTGGCGGGTGAAATCAACGTCGTTCAACCTCAGATTATGAATGGGGCTGTTTACGATATGGCACCAGGTAGTGCGTTGAAGAAAGCCGACCAAGGATTCAAAGAAGAGAGTTTGTTTGAATACCATTTGTATACTCTTGGGCGACCAGCCAGTGTCCGTAACAACGAAACCAAGCAACTGAGTTTGCTTGAAGGCGCTAAGATTCCATTTAAGAAGCAGATCATTTTTGACTCGATGGCAGGAAATGACAATTATTATCCGAATGAGGGAGAAGTAGGTGTCGGATCATTGAGCCCGATTGTGAAGGTTAAGTTTGTCAACGATAAGGCGTCACATCTTGGAATGCCAATGCCTGCCGGGAAGTTCCGGATGTATCAGCGCGACTCGAAAGGATCGCTTCAGTATTTGGGTGAGGACATGATTAACCACACACCGCGGGACGAGAAGATTTCACTGAACGTTGGTCGGTCGTTTGATGTTCGAGCCGACCGCAAACGAACAAATTTCAAACGACTTTCGGATCGAGCATTCCGCGAGACGTTTCAAATTGAAGCGCGAAACCGAAAGAAGGAAGATACAACTGTTTATCTGTACGAGCGACATTGGGGTGACTGGAAGGTCACTGAGAAGTCCGATGCGTTTGTGAAGGAAGACTCGAATACGATGGTTTTTGAGTTGAAGTTGAAAGCCGGGGAAGTTAAGACGGTTTCTTATACGGTTGAGACGAAGTGGTGATTTTAGTTTGGAGTTGGGAGTTGGGAATTGGGAATTGGGAAGTGAAATTACCCTTTACTCTATCGGAAATTTGAAGGGAATTCAAGTCCGCTATGTTGCTAAGATCGCCTTTCGGCGGGGTCGCTCAGGAAGCCATAAATGTGCACGTGCTGACGGAGCGACCTCGGAACTATGACTATTTCTGCCTTTCCCCGGGGTCTTCGCTTCGTTTTCGCTAACCGCTCAACGAAGCTACGACTACCGGGCTAATTTCCGCGACCCGCTTCGGGGTCAGGTTTGTCATACGAAGTAGCTTGTTGGTGCAAGGCCTTTTGAAGTGCGGCAAGCGTAAGAAGCGACGAAATTGGGAATTAGGATTCGGGCGGACAAAGTTGAAGTTAAGGAAAGTCGGACCAATGACTATTTCTGTCTTTCCCCGGGGTCTTCGCTTCTTTTTAGCTAACCGCTCAACGAAGCTACGACCACCGGGCTAATTTCCGCGACCCGCTTCGGGGTCAGGTTTGTCAGATGAAGAAGCTTGTTGGTGCAAAGCCTCGTGAAGTGCGGCAAACGGCAAGCTTCGGGCTATTGGCAAGAATACACGATACAAAGGTGGGCGACTTAAATTGATGTCAGAAGTGAATAATCTCCATACTTCTGACTCCCAGCTAGTTGAACGGTCGAATATGTTTTGTACACTAACCCATGTGAGTTAGCTTCAGGGCGGCTCATATGGGAATTGGATGATTAGTACATTATTGTTCGCGAACGCGATATTGTTGTCGGGTACTACGGAAATCACCGTCTACAACCAAGGACTTGGATTTGTCAAAGAAATTCGAATGCTTCATTTGAAGAAGGGACTTCAAAGTGCCTTGGTGGAAGATGTCGCGCAAATGATCGACGCAACCAGCGTCGGATTCAAGTGCCTCAACAACCCAGGTTCGATATCCGTTCTCGAGCAGAACTATCGCTACGACTTGATTAGCCCTCAAGCAATTCTTGAGAAGTCGGTCGGTAAGCGGGTTCGCTTTACGCGTTCGATGGGAAACACCAAGGAAAGTATCCAGGGGACTCTCCTCAGTTCGCCAACTGCGGTCGTGAGTAAAGATGGACAATCCGAGTTCAGCTATAACGGATTGGTCATCCGAGCCGATGATGGCAGAATCATCTTGTCGCCCGAAGGAGAGATCGATGTGCTTGAAATTCCCGAGGGATTGATCTCGAAGCCCACGCTGGTTTGGGAATTAGATAGCGACAAGGAGCAAGACGCTAAGATGGAATTGAGTTACTTAACCGGCGGCATGAACTGGACGGCTAACTATGTTTTCACCTTAGATAGCTCAAGCTCTGGTGACATCCAAGGCTGGGTGACCTTGGATAACCAGTCGGGGTTTTCGTTTAAGGACGCAACATTAAAGTTGCTTTCCGGGGACGTCAATGTCGTAAGGGATCAAAGTCTCAATTATCTCATTAGTGGTTATGTGGCGGCAACTGGTGACAAGATGCGTGTGAAGCCAATGTCCGAGGAAAGTCTGTTCGAATACCACCTCTACACCCTCAATCGCTCGGCCTCGATGCGTAACAAGGAACAGAAGCAATTGAACCTCCTTGAAGGATCAGGTGTGCCGTACAAGAAGCAAATTTCGATCGAATCATCAACAGGTGAGGCTGAAACTGGCAATGGCGACTTAGACGCGAAAGTGAAAATCAAATTCACGAACGATCAAAAGTCACATCTTGGAATGCCGATGCCAGCCGGCAAGTTTCGACTCTATCAGCGGGACTCCAAAGGGTCTTTGCAGTTCATTGGCGAAGATACCGTAAACCATACTCCGAGAGATGAAAAGGTTTCATTGACAGTCGGCAAGGCTTTTGATATCAAAGCAACCCACAAGCGGACCGTTTATACGGTTCTATCGAAGAACACATCACGTTCGAAGTACGAGGTCGAAATTCGAAATAGGAAGCAGGAGGCGCAAACGGTCTTCTATTACGCCCACTTAATGAATGCCCAATGGAAGATGTCCGAGAATTCTGATCCGTATGTGAAGGACGATTCAAGTACGGCGGTCTTTGAAGTGAAATTGCAGCCGGGTGAAGTGAAAACTGTCTCCTTCCAGGTGGATTATAAGTGGTGACGGAAAGCTTCTAGCTTCTAGCTTCAAGCAGTTGGCATTAAACAGGATTGGAAGGAAATTTGTTTGAACAGTCCTCGATGTTTTGTACACTAACCCTTGTGCGCCGTGGTTTGCAGGGCGCACTTTTTCGGGGAAAGGATGATAACAACAATACTTGCCGCTAGTGCGATGCTCGTCGAGGGTTCGACAGAAATCACGGTTTACAATCAGGGACTGGGCTTTGTCAAAGACATTCGAATGGTCGATGTTAGGTTAGGTCAGCAAAATTTGATAGTCGAAGATGTCGCTCAACTGATCGACTCGACGAGCGTCGGTTTTCGGTGCCTTAACAATCCAGGGTCAATCTCGATTTTGGAGCAGAACTACCAATACGATTTGATTTCGCCGATGGCGATTTTGCAAAAGTCGATCGGGAAGAAGATTCGTTTCACACGATCAATCGGAAATTCTAAGGAGGTGATTGAAGGTGTGTTGATTAGTTCACCGACTTCGGTGGTGAACACCGGAAGTGGGAGCGAATATAGCTACAACGATTTGGTGATTCGGGCCAATGACGGGCGGATTATCCTTTCGCCACAGGGGGAGATTGACGTGATGGAAGTTCCTGAAGGACTCATTTCCAAGCCATCGTTGGTGTGGCAGATTGATAGTGCGACGGCTCAACAAGCGAAGATGGAACTGAGTTATTTGACCAAGGGCATGAGCTGGACGGCGAACTACGTTCTTACTTTGGGCGATGGTGGTTCAGGCGATATTCAAGGTTGGGTAACGCTGAATAATCAGTCGGGGTTGACGTTTAATGACGCGAAGCTGAAGCTTCTTGCAGGGGACGTAAACGTAAGCCTTGACTACGGTGAGAGTGATCGAGCGAAAAGTAGAACGACCAAACCAAAGGCACTACTAGACCCGGTCCGAAGCAGCTTTAGCGAAGAGAGCCTGTTCGAATACCACCTTTACACTTTGCAACGACCAGCGAGCGTTCGAAACAAGGAATCGAAGCAATTGAGCCTCTTGTCAGGTTCGAATATTCCGGTGAAGAAAATTATAGCGTTTGACTCGTACGCAGACCCGGGGAATGATAATGGTGACTCGCAGCAAGATTTGGATTCAAACGTCATGGTGAAGCTCAAGAACGACGAGAAGTCGCACCTGGGAATGCCAATGCCAGCGGGGAAGGTTCGTTTGTATCAGCGTGATACAGGAGGATCGTTGCAGTTCCTGGGCGAGAACGAGATTCAGCACACGCCGAGAGATGAGAAGATTTCGTTGACGGTAGGGAAGTCGTTCGATGTGAAGGCGTCGCACAAGAAGACGTCGTACACGAAGCTTGGTAAGAACTCGTCGCGATCAAGCTACTCGATTGAGGTTCGCAACCGGAAGAAAGTTGGCGAAACGGTTTACGTTTACGAACATCAAAGCGGGGACTGGAAAGTGACGGATAAAAGTGATCCATTCATCAAAGAGGACTCGAATACGATGATCTTTGAAGTCAAATTGAAGGCGGGTGAAGTAAAGACGGTGAAGTACACGGTGGAGAGTCGGTGGTAGTCGGGAGTTTGGGGTTTCGGGTGCTAAGAGTATTCGCTTCGCTCAATCGACCTGGCAACTTCGTTGCTCCCCGCTTCCTTCGTGCCTCAGTCAGCGGCCTCTCTGTCCAGAGAAGCATCTCGCTTCGCGAGGGGTCGTTAAGGGTCGGCAGACAAAGTGGTGAATTGAGATGATATTGACTTTTGCTTTCGCTCATGCGATGTTGGTTCAGGGGACGACTGAGGTGACGGTTTACAACCAGGGATTAGGGTTCATCAAGGATGTTCGGACGTTGCATTTAAAGAGTGGGCAGCAAAGTGTTGTAGTTGAAGATGTTGCTCAACTGATTGATGCCACCAGTGTTGGATTCAAGTGTTTGAACAATCCCGGTTCTGTTTCGGTCTTAGAACAGAACTATCAATACGACTTGATCTCACCACAAGCGATTTTGGAGAAATCCGTTGGTAAACGGATTCGGTTGACTCGGGCGATTGCGAACAAGAAGGAAACGCTCGAGGGCGTCTTGTTGAACTCTCCTACTTACGTGGTGAGTAAGGACGGAGGGCACGAGTATTCGTATGACGGTCTTGTTATTCGGGCGGATGATGGACGAATCATTTTGTCTCCGGAAGGGGAGATTGACGTCTTGTCGATTCCCGAAGGGTTGATTTCACGACCATCACTTGTTTGGCAGTTGGAGAGTGCCAAGGATCAAGAAGCAAAAATGGAGCTCAGCTATCTGACGAAAGGAATGAGTTGGGCAGCAAACTTCGTTTTGACTTTGGGCGATGGCGGTTCTGGCGATATTCAAGGTTGGGTAACGCTTAATAACCAATCGGGGATGAGTTTTTCGGATGCGAAATTGAAGTTATTGGCTGGCGATGTAAATGTCGTCACGGGAGAGAGCAGTCAACGGTACGCGTTTAACGCGACTACTAGGCTCGGGGACCGAGAAAAATTTATGGGAGCGGGTTTCAAAGAGGAAAGCCTCTTCGAGTATCACCTTTACACGCTTGGTAGACCGGCGAGTGTCCGAAACAAAGAGACGAAGCAATTGAGTTTGCTCGAAGGTTCAGATGTTCCGGTGAAAAAAGTAATCGCTTTTGAGGGCAATGCAGAGACGACGGAGCCAGG
>JAYVHY010000356.1:0-15409 GCA_043770615.1 Armatimonadota bacterium
CATCAAGCGAGCTGTTAGTTCGCCTCGCCGGTTGATTTCTGTCTTGATTGGAATTGGATACTACGTTGGATTCTTCATGAGGCCATGGGATCAACATTCGGCGCGTCAAATAGAAAAGGAATTTAAGCCCGGTTTCCAACTTAGCCCCCACCTTATTGAGACGTTTACTTTTTTGGTGTTCATGTTTTTGAGCATCTTCTTCGCACTGGCCATTTTCGGGTTCAAAAATACCTTTCGTCAGGCTGACGTCGATGTGTTGTTTCCCACTCCAATTAGTTCAAAAGTTGTCATGTTTTTTCGGCTGTTGCGAGAATATGCATTAACGCTTTTGTTCCCACTTGTTCTTGCGATCTTTACTTTGCAACCAGCGATCGGGGTTTTTAATGCGGTCAAAAAGAATGATCCAGAAGCACTGACACACCTTATTCGCGGTGGATTAATCGCGTGGCTACTTATGGCCCTGGCTTGGATCAGTATTAGCTACGCATTAAGTTTCTTCGTCGCAAAAAATGAAAAGAGGACCCGGGTAATTGTTCATACGGTGGGTTGGGCCCTTTTCATCGTTATTGTCTCGGTGTTTGGGTTTGTAGGATTTGAGATGAATGCTGCTCCATCCCTCGAAACACTTTCCCAATCATTTTCTGCGCCGTGGCTGAGAACCCTTATGTTCATGCCTTCTGCCGCAACCGCGATCGTCATGGGAGGATTTAATGGATCAATGATTTCTACTCTTGGTGGGGTCGCGGTTTTTGGTGTAATCATCTTCGGTTGCCTTGCCTATTCGGCGAAATTGAGTGATTGGATGTACGATCAAGCGGCGACAAAGGGATTTCAGGGTCAGGCGATGAAGGACTTTCAACGCAAGGGTGACTATGCATCCATGATGGCGGAGAGGGCACGCCAAGGAAAAGTTGGCAAAAGCAGAATGGCTAAGCGGGTTTCAAATTGGAATTTTCGCGGTGGTTGGACCCTGATTTACAAAGAAATTCTCATTCAATCGAGAATTGGGTTTTGGGTCAATTTCTTCTTCCTGCTTCTCAGTACCGCCTTTGGTTTAATGTTCCTATCTATTCCAGAAACCAGAAGCGGAAAACCTTTAGGACCGTACTTGTACTTGGCAATGACTGGTTTCATGGCGGTCAATATGAGCTCACTGCAATCTTATTCTGGATTTGTTGAGACACTGCGACGGGTTGAAGTGATGAAGCCGTTGCCCCTAACCTCGGCGCAAATCGCCTTTTACGAAACAACCTCGAAGGCCGCCGTCGCTATGTTTATGGCACTTATGCCATTTGTTTTTGGGTTGATCTATAAGCCATTCATTTGGCAGTACCACGTAGCTGGCATGATCGCAGCTCCATCGTTGTCGCTTGCATTGGTTTCAGCTGTCTTTTTAATTGTTGTGCTTTTTCCCGATTTTGATGACCCTACACAGCGTTCATTTAGAGGGATCATGCAACTTATTGCGATGGTGATCATCATGGCTCCTACCGCACTCATTTTTATTGGGCTGTTAGTGGTTGGATGGTCACCAGTTATTCCTGCCTTGATATGTCTCGGCATCAATATTGGCATTACGGCGATCCTGAGTACCTTTGCGGGCCGATTTTACGCTGATTTTAATCCTAGTGAGTAGAATAGATCTGACCGGAACGTTCAGCCCATACTTGGCGTTGAAGATGAAATAATGAAGCTACGCTCCTCAACAAAAATTCTTCTTGGATTTATCGGATTGGCTGGATTGTCGTACGGAGGAAGTTTCGCCTATACGCAGTTTCGACTCAAAGGGGTTGATCTACATCCAATTGCATCTAGTGACCTGTGCCTTTTGGCAATCGGCCCCAAGGCCGGTGTGAAGATTTTGGTTGCCAACCAAATGGTACAAGTTGTCGAGGCTTCGAGCCAATTTGGTGGAACAGAATCAAGCAGTGGTGGTGCCGTAGAAGGTGCAGTAAAGAAGCGAATCCCCGTTCGTGAATTGGTTGGAATTCTTGGTGGAGATGTAGAGAGTGCCCAATCTTTCATCGACAAGATGAGGGATACGTCGGATGAAAATCAAGCGTCGCAGGATGCACCCTTGTGGCCAATGTCAGATATCAAAAAGGCCATTAATGGAGATCAAAACCTGAAGTCAAAGCTTGAGCATGACTTAAACGTTACGTTGGACGGCAAACCGTTGCCAGTCCTCAATCGAATCGCATTCTTTTACGGAATACGCATTAAGGTTCCGGTCAAAATTGTGGCAAAGAGTGCCATAAGTGAGTTCACCGAGACATTTGACGTTGTCACATTCAAGCCTCGGGTCATCACTACTTTTTATAGAAACATGCAATCGAAATTCTACGATCCGGGGCAACTTCAAGAGTATTACGCCTCGTATTTGAAGAACGACCCACAACCAATCCAAGAAATGGCGATAACATTTGAAAGTCTCTTTCAACGATCCCAAGAAAGCGAGGAATTAGCAAAAGTACAGCGAATTGCAAGCAATTCAACAATTCTTGTTAACCAATCAATGATTGAAAAGGTCGAGATGGTTCAAGAGAACGATGGAAAGGTCCCAACATATGGGTTGAACCTTCGATTAACGTCAGAAGGAAAGAATCGACTCTGGAAATTTTCAAATGAAGGCGGCACCCAAATACTCGTCATTTCGAAAGGAGTCGCTATAGCCGCCGCGACGATTGGAACGCAGTTAAACAGTGAAGACCTCGTAATAAAACAGATTGCGGATCGCACACTTGTAGAGGAAGCTGTAAGTCTGGCAAATTCAAAATCGAAGTAGGATGATAATCAATGAAGTTTTCACCACATATATTCTTATTCGGACTCATGACAATTGGTTGTGGTTCGTCGAACGCCAAGCCAGTTCAAAATTCTCCTGAAGTAAGGGAAGTAAAAGTAAGTGCTGAGAATCAACAATCCCTGTTTCCATTTGTCGAGGGTAATACTTGGTCCTTTGCGACGGAAGTTGTGGCCGAGAGCACCAATCGTCCGAAGCAAATCATGTCAGGGATCCTTGAGTACAAAGTGGCGAAGGTCATCCAGGATTCTCCAACTTCAAAGCGAGCAATCATCGAAGTTTCAAGCGACGGCAAGAAGCAAGATGAGCAAGAGTGGAGTTCCGACGAAAAGGGGATTTTTCAAATTTCTATGAAATCACCGCGTGTGCCATTTTTGCCGAAGCAGCCAGTCGTTCGATTTCCGGTTAAGGACCAGGATACTTACCGATGGGAGGGAACGGGGTTGACACCGCTTGGGAAACAGGGTTCCATGCGATATGCCTACAAAAACGACGGTATGCAGACGGTTGACACTGAAATGGGCCAAATGAACGGCATGTTTTTGCAAACGGGAGGAACATTTAAGGCCACTGACGGAACTGTCGGCCAACTGATCGTCAATGCATGGTTTTCGCCTGGAGTAGGTTTAGTACGATACAAGCAAGAGATCCAAGTAAAAGGCGGAAAATCTGCAATTACTCTCCGCTTGAAAAGTTACAATGTAAAGAAATGAAAAAGTTCGCTCAATTAAGTTCGATTTTCTTGGTAGTTTTTGGGGTTCTCGGGTGTAGCCCAAAACCTGCTGAACCAGACAAAATGGGACGCGGATTAAATGCCGTTTCAACTGAAGGGTCAAATAGTTCCTCGGATTCAAATAAGCCAAGTGAAGGCTCCAATGAGGCAAAAGATCCTGGTATGGACTTGGCAAAAATTCCGGCGGACTTGAAGGGAGATGCTTTTGAATATTACGGACTTAGCCGAACAGACCCGATCAAGATGACGGTTACTCAATCTGGCTCATCTGAGCAGGCTGAGCAAGTCGTCAAGCTGACGGCGGTTGATGCCACTAAAGCCGAGTTTACTATTTCAAATACAGGCGGGCTTTCAAGGCTAGGAGAAGTATTGGTGAGCCTCGACAAAGAAGGGATTCGAGTTGTCTCGGTTAATGGACAAAAAGCCGACGCGGATACGTTTGAACTTCCAAATGGGCTTGTTAAAGGGAAGAGGTGGCCCTTCAAGCTTCAGAGCGGTGAACTAAAACTTACCGGATCAAACGTTGTTAGTGGAACTGAATCGGTCACTACAGCCGTTGGTACTTATAAGGACGCTCTTCTCGTAATCTCTACCGCGACCGGTCAACAAGGCGGTCAAAAAGTTGAACTGAAATCCAAGCAGTGGCTTGTAAAGGGACGAGGACAAATTAAAGCTGAAATTACCAATGTTTCTGGAAAAACAACCCAAACGGTTACGATGGCAGAATCGAAATAACATTTCGATTCTGATTGCTTGCTGTTGTCTAGTTGGTTGTGAACACGTAACTGTAGCGAAGGCAGCTGGCAGCAAGCCATATATTCACAGCATCAATGACTACTTGCCGCTCAATGGCGACAAGACTCCATCCATTTTCACGGTCGACGGAACTAAGACGAATTACAAGCTTAAAACTGTGGAGTCGGGAACGACCGTTAGCTTTCAAGTGTTGTCTGAAGGGAAGCTTATCGGTGAAGAAGTCTACGATGTCGTGAACAATTCTATTTGCTTGAATCGAGCAGCTGGTGAGGCGTTTTCACCAGCGATTGTTTTGATGAAGTTTCCTTTGAATGTGGGAGACGAATCTAGCTGGAAGGGAAAACTTGTTTGCGAAATGGATGAGATTGACGCGAGTGCAACAATTCGGTCGTCTACTGATTTTGTCCCAATGAAAGATCGAAGCGATGACGCAATCAAGGTTGAAATTGACCTCAACTTTAGCAAGGGCGGCAATCGCAAGCTGTCGTTTTGGATGGTAAAGGGTAAAGGCATCGTCAAAACAGAAATGTTTAAGACCACTCGGGAGCCAAAAAGATAATGGCGGCTATCACCCTTCGACCGACTTCTGAATCTCGCAATGAGAAGGTTGGGTTGGATTGGTGGATGTTGGGAACTGCAGGATTGCTGATCCTGGTAGGTCTTCTTTCCATATTTAGCGCGGTTCAAGGTTCATCAAACCTCACCGATTTTAAGAAACAAATCGTATTTGTTCTTCTTGGTGTCGTGCCAACTTCAATTTTCGCCCTATGTCATCCACGGTTATGGGCAAAAGCATCGGTTTTCGTTTATGCCTTGAACCTATCCTTACTGGTTGCGGTTCTGGTGAGGGGAAATACCCTGAATGGTGCGGAGCGCTGGATATCAATCGCTGGATTTCAGTTCCAACCAAGCGAAATGTCGAAGATTTTCATAGTCCTGACTCTCGCTACGTTTTATGCTTCTCGACAGGATCGAATCAAGACATTTGGTACTTTCGCGCTGGGAGCCCTTCATGTGTTTGTGCCAGTATTGCTAATCATGAAGCAACCGCATCTCGGTGCTTCATTACTTCTATTGAGTGTCTGGGTTGCTCTGAGCCTCGTGGCTGGTGTGTCGCCAAAGTATATGTTGCTAGCAATAGGTTCTTTGGCAATCCTGACAACCCTAGTTTTTAAATCTCCCTCCGTTCGCCATGTGGTTATCACTGACTACCAATGGGAACGCGTTACTGGGCTACTTGGAATTGAAACGAAAGGCAAAACGCTTAGTGACAAGCAACTTCAAGTTAGAATGGCTTCCTATGCGTTCGCTAACGGAGGAATAGGCGGTACTGGGTACCTGAAGGGCGAAGCCAAGAAACGGGTGCCGTTTGTTAGCACTGATTTCATTTTTGCCTGCGTTGGCGAGGAATTTGGCATGATTGGGTGTCTGGCATTGCTTGGGGTCTTTGGGATGTTTTTCTACCGTATTTGGCTTGGAATGCTTAGTGCAGCGGACCTCTATTACCAGTTGATCATGGCGGGGATACTCACAATTTTTGGATTCCACTTGATTGTGAATGCAGGCATGGTTCTTGGCGTTTTGCCAGTAGTGGGAATGTGGCTTCCTTTCATGAGTTACGGTGGTACCGCCATTTGGCTTTGTATGAGCCTAGTCGGGCTGGCCCTCAATGTTCGCGCCCGTGAACGTGCGGTGTTGTTCTAGGTTGAACCTAAACGACACGTTAAATCGTAATACAGCTATAATGAATCTGAGAGCACAAGGATGGTGCGAGGAAAATCTAAGGTGAGTGCCAAAAAGCGCTCCAAAAAAGCAGTTGTTGTTGCCAAGCGCAAGGAAGCGGTGCCTAGTCACCATAAGTTTGATATTGCCGCTATTGGCTTTTTTGCGCTCGCCGCATTGTGCGTCGTTGCGCTCCTTTCTAAAGACTCCGGTGCGGTTGGCGATGTTATCGTCAAAGTCTTTTCCATCATTTTCGGAAAGGGAGCATGGGCCGCTCCGGTTGCTTTTACCGCAATGGGCTTCATGTACCTTCGAGGGCACTCCCGCCAGCGCGGGATTCGGTCGGTCTTTGGAGTAACCCTTGTTTTGCTTGCCATCCTAGGAGCATTAGCGAAGTCATCAAATGGGGACTTCTTTGATCCTCTGGTTGTTGCGGAATCGGGCGGGTATCTTGGTGCTGCTGTTTGCGCCCTCTTTACCGCGCTCCTTGGCGGAGCGGGCAAGGCGGTTGCCTTCCTAGCAATGGGTTCAATTGGTAGCATTCTTTGTCTCGAAAAGCCAATTCGCGAAATTATTCTTGACCTAAAAAATAAGGCGTCTCTTCCACCGACGCAAGATGAACCTGAAGTACGGGTGAAAGGTAAGAAAGCAGTGGTGATGTTGCCAGATCGGCTTTCGAACGACGACGAGATACATCCCGCAGTTCGAGAAGCCGTCGCTCGGGAAGCAGCCGAAGAAGCAAAACCAAGAGAGCGCAAGGCGGCAACTATTCGAGAAATGGTTGCGCCCAAGCAAAAGGACTTCAATATTGAATCCAGCGTGCCAAAGGAAGGATATCAACTTCCGCCGATGGATCTCCTTCAGCAACCGGCTGATCGTCCAAAGCGAACCGCGCAAGAGATGCAGCGCAACATTGAGACGATTGAAGGGACGCTCGAACAATTTGGAATTGATGCTAACGTCGTTGAAGTTGCTACCGGACCAACTATTACTCGCTATGAGATTCAATTGGGCCCTGGAATTCGGGTTGCCCGAATTGTCAGCCTTGCCGACAACATTGCGATGGACATGGCGGCATCAATGGTTCGAGTTGAAGCTCCAATCCCAGGCAAAGCGGCTATCGGTCTCGAAATCCCGAACGTTTCTTCCAGTACGGTAAACATTCGTGAACTCGTCGAATCAGACGAGTTCTTAAATCACCCATCGCGGCTACATGTTGCTCTGGGTAAGGATGTTGCAGGCGTTAACCGGTATGCCGACCTGACCAAAATGCCGCACTTGTTGATTGCAGGCGCAACTAACTCAGGTAAGTCAATTGGACTTGCGACCTTGATCACATCGTTGCTGATGCGCAATACGCCGAAAGACCTTCGGCTGGTTATGATTGACCCGAAACGGGTTGAACTTACTTTGTTTGACCAAATTCCTCACCTTCTGTGTCCGGTCATCAAAGACGTTAAGGAAGCTCCCGGCGTTCTTCGGGCAGTTTGGCGGGAAATGGATCGTCGATATGACCTTTTGAGCGAGAAGGGGGTCCGAAACATTGACGGTTGGAACGCGGAAGCTTCGTACAACGACAAGATGCCTTACATCGTCGTTATCATCGATGAACTTGCCGACCTTATGATCCAGGCGAAGGCGGAGGTCGAAACATCCATTGTTCGATTGGCTCAATTGGCTCGTGCCGTTGGAATTCATTTGGTCATTGCTACGCAGCGACCAAGCGTTGACGTTATAACCGGAACGATTAAAGCGAATATTCCATCTCGAATCGCTTTCTCGGTTGCCTCGCAAATTGATTCTCGAACAATCCTGGACTCTAAGGGCGCGGAAGCACTCATTGGCAAAGGTGACATGTTGTTTATGCCGATTGACGCGAGCAAACCGGTTCGAGTCCAAGGATGTTATGTCACCGAGCAAGAAATTGCTAAGGTTTGTAAGTTCTGGCGAGAGCAAGAAGCTCCGAATTACGCTTTTGATCCAGGCGAGTTTGACGCGGTTGATGCGGTTAAGGCCAGTGGAGACTTTGGGGCTGACATTGACCCGATGTGGGAAGAAGTGGTCCGGTACTCGGTTGAAAACGGGACTGTGTCGACTTCAATGATCCAAAGGAAGTTTCGGCTTGGCTTCCAACGAGCATCGCGTTTGCTTGACCAAATGGAAGAGCGAGGAATCATTGCTGCGAAAGACGGTCCGCGCCCGCGAGAAGTTCTGATTGGCATTGCGGATCTTGAGTCGATATTCACAGGTGCAGCCTCTCCTGTGTACGAAATGGGCACCCATATCGATGATTGGGAAGAAGATTCGCCATAAGGGGAGCTACTAGCTGCAAGCTTCTAGCCGCAAGAAAACAATGCCTGTGGCTGGGAGCTAGATGCTGGTTACTACTTTAGGCTATGCTTACATCTAAATGCTAACTTCCTTGGCACTCCTCTCGGTATCCATGATTAATCAAGTTTCGACTGACCATCTTAAGGCAACTCTGACGCAATTAGCCACCTACCCAACTCGAAATACGAGTTCGCCCGGGTTAACGAAGTCTGCGGAGTGGGTAGCCAGTGAGTTCCGCAAGATCCCTGGGCTTCAGGTTGAAATCATGGAATATGAGGTCAAAGCTGGTCGGCGAATTCCGGCGGACAAAACGGTCGTTCAAGTCGTTGCGACGCTTAAGGGCGAAACAGATCGTCGGATTCTGGTAGGCGGACATCTCGATACGATTAACCTTTCCGGTGATCCTTTGACGGCAATTTCGCCCGGAGTGAACGACGACGGCAGCGGCGTTGCATTAACGATCGAAAGCGCTCGAGTTCTTGCCCAGAAAAAGTGGCGGAACACGCTTGTTTTTGTCGCCTTTAGCGGCGAAGAACAAGGGCTATTGGGTTCGGGAGCATTGGCTAAGAGAGCCAAGGACGAAAAGTGGAGTCTTGAGGCGGTGCTGAGTAACGATACGGTTGGTAGCTCACGGGCCGGAAACGTAAAAGACACCAAACGGGTGCGCCTGTATTCTGAAGAGTTGCCGCCTGTGAAGAAGGGCGAAGTTGGGGTGGAACACAATAGCCGGGAACTTGCTCGGTTTATCGAGTGGAATAGTCGAGGAAAGCTTGGGGGATTCGCACCGTGGCTCGTGTTTCGTAAAGATCGATTCCAGCGGGGAGGCGACCACACTCCGTTTAACAACGTCGGTTTTACCGCGGTACGATTCGTTGAAGCGGTCGAGTGGCTTGAACACCAGCACACCGAGAAGGACACGATTGAGTGGATCGACTGGACTTACCTTGCTAATGTCACTAAACTGAACATTTTGACGATGGAAGCTTTGGCTTCTGCGGGTGAGGCTCCGACGGCGGTTCAATACGAAGCGAAGCAAGCCCACGACACAACAATCCGTTGGAAGAGTAAACCGGGAGTCAAGTACGTGGTTTATTGGCGAGAGACGAGTTCGCCAACTTGGCAGGGCTCGGTTAATGTCGGGGAGGTCGATAAAGCGGTCGTAAAAGGGAAGAACAAGGACGACCATATCTTTGCCGTCGGAGCTGAAGGCGGGATCCCGGTTAGTGCGGGCTAAGGCTGTGAATAGAAGTTTTGGGTTCGAAAGTCGTTGAATGAGTTGTCAGGAATCTCCATTCGAACCTGAACGATCACGGAGTTAGGATTCGGAATTGGATCAACGGTGTCCCACGATTCTCCTTTCGCTGGTGGGTCTTCGGCTTCGATGACAACCATGGTTTCTGAGGTCCGTGACGAAAGAAAAATACGCTGATAATCTGGAGATTGGCCAATCTCGTCGACTTCCCATCCTTTCAGTTCAATCTTGGCTCGGGCGACAACATCTTTGTAGGACTCTCGCCAACAAAATACTGCCCATTCGCAACCATGGCGCGCCCCTCGGCTTGCTCCGGGAAAGAGACCATGCTTAACCATTGGCTGTCCCTTTAAGAATGCAAAAGGCACATGGGGTGGGCGTCCGACGGCAGCCCAGTACGGAGTGAATAGCAGGGCAAACAAGACAACGCCGACCACAATTGTGACTTTCAAGGACTTTCCCCAGTGCATATCCTAGACTAACACATGTTCTGCGTTTCCTATCTTCAATAGCTAAGTCATTGGTGGTGGATTGCAAGCTGTTCGATCGGAGACCTTGGCTCGTGAGCTATTGAGGAAGCGAGTAAATGGCTTTACTGCTAGAATCCAACCCCGCTGGCCCCACCCGCGATGATAATTGGTGGTTCTCGGAAGCCTTTTCGGTCCAATGCAGTGCGGAGGCGTCTTGTTTCGGCTAAGTAGCCAGATTGGGAGTGGGGAGCTTTTTTAGCCACAGAGAAAGCTTTTTCGAAAACTTGCCACATTGGTTCGACGTCGTGGCTAAGATCGAATACCATGACTCCGTTGGAACTTGCCACTGCCGCTTGCAGCGCATTACCTAAACCAACCGGATTGTCTTTGAAGTCCATTAAGGAAAGCCCGGCATAGACAAAGGTCTGATCATGGGCAGCTCGATACGATAGCGTTCCGGCCGATTCAATAGTAAAGCCAACTCCTCTCCCTTCAACCAAAGCATCGTAACCGGTCGCGGTTGGATAATAGCAGCCTGTAATCAAAAAGTCGAGTTCGGGTGCGAAACCGGTCCGTTGATATTCTGGAGTCAGAAACCAGAATCCGGCATCCATTGCGGGAGAGGCCCAATTGTTGCCGTATTGCTGGTATTCGCCGTACCAAGATCCGGCATATACGCCGAGTTGCATCTTGGGTTTGATCTGCCGAATTCTCGTCCGACATTCAACGACAAACTTGTGAAGGACACCAGCCCGCCAATTCATCCATGCATCGTAGTATGGTCCTGGTTTTATGCCCCGATTGAGTTGGGTGCTAAACGAGAAGTTGAATTTGAAGACATCGTCCGGCCATTGGATTCGCTTGCCAATGTGCTGTTGGAACATGGTTTGAGCGAGCTGGCTAAAGTCGCCATTGAGCCCGGAGTAACGGAGTCGATCATCGAAAATGACTCCATCGATGTCGTAATTTGTAGTGACTTCTTCTACCAAATCAAACAAGCGTCTCCGAACACTAGGGTTGGTTGGGCTGGTCATCAATGGGTATTGCTTATCGATGACCGATTCACCAATTCGTACAAATGAGGCTTCGGAATCAAGTAGAACTGTTCCATTCTTGGTGCGAATGCTTTGGAGAGTTGCGGCGCCGAGCCCTTGGGATACTGCGTAAAATCCGCCCTTTGGAAGAGGTCTCCCGTCTTCGAGCATATTCCCATTTCGATCGCAAGGAATCCCGTAGGAATTTGCCGGCGGCGGCGTGGCCAGGAATGTGACTTTGGACGGATCTAGCTTGGTGGAATAGTTGAACTTGTACTCTCCAATTCGGACGATAGGTTGAGCTTCATATAGTACTGACTGCTCGTCGGGTCGGTTGAATCCCGGACCGCGATTGACCAATCGGTGTCCATCGCAAAAGGCGTTCATCGACACGAAAATTGATAGGTTGTTCTTGCGGGCTTCGGCACACATTGGTCCCAGAGGATCAAATTCGCCGAGTTCTTTCCCTTTCCATTCTTTGAGCTTTGGGGCAAATTTGGATGGATATACAACTTCGCTTGAGAGAGGTTTAACGTCAAAAACGATGGTGTTGAACCCAGCAGATTTGATCTTTGCTACGATTGATTGAATTTTTTCGAGGGTGTTGTATCGCTCAACGTTGGCGGTTGCATCAATCCACATGACTCGACCTTCGAGACCATACCGTGAGCAGACCTGTTTCGCCGGCCCGTTGTATTCTAGCTGCCGATCGAGAATGATGGGCGGAAGTCCGGGGAGTGGGTTTGCGGGTTGGAACCGACCTTGGGCTTGGGTTAGAAGAAATAAACCGGACACGAAAGGCATGCCCGGTTTTACCCGCTTTGACTAGGCTGCGAGAGCTTTCAGGACACGATCTCGGGCATCGTCGCCTTTCTCTCGAATGACGCTGTAGACCCAATAGGCAAATTCCGTGTCGGAAGCTTGTTCTTTAAGGTCGACATTTTCTCCACTGATGATAATGGCGTGGGTCGGTTTGAAAGTTGCATTGAGGGGAACGTTCAAACTGACACCCATTGGAGCTTTGGCGATATCCAAGAACTCAAAATGGTTCTCAATTTGCCATTTTTTGGTGAAGACATGCATATTACGGGCGATATTGGCTTCATAGTCAATGTCCAGCGCAGCAAAGGTCTTCGATCCTTCGTGATATAGGAATGCACCGTCAACTACCCAGTTTGTGAAGCCGGCTAGCTTTGACCGAACGCAAAGGTCGTCGTCTTCAAAGTTCCCGAGACCAAAGACCGGATCGAATCCTCCGATCGCGGTTAGGCACTCGGGTGACATCAAGAAGCAAAGACCCCGGATTTGATTCCACGGGGAAGCCGAAGACTTCTTGGTGTGAAGATAGTCGTTTGCTTTTCGCATCAAGCTTGGGAGGTCGGTGAATTCTCCGACTTCGACTTGTTGCTTTCCAGCCACCTTGTTGGACACCACGCCGAGGAGTCCGGGGTTCTGTCCCATCTCCCTTAGATTATTGAATGCGTGAGCTAGCTCACTAAGGCATCCTAGAGATGCATAGACATCGTCGTTGGTTACTCCATAGGCATCGAAGCCGCCTTTGGTTTGAAGGAATTCAAGTCCGCGGTTCGCGCCTTGACCGTACCCAGTGTTCTCGGTATTTTCCAAAAGGGATAAGAAATGCGGCGCTTGAGCAGCAAAATCGTACCAAAGCTTCTTGTTTGGGGAATCGGTGTTGTTGAGGACAACGGCAAATTCGACTTCGCCAGGATAATAGGTGACGAACGCAGAGATGCTCTCGATTCCCATTTGAGCGTTGTTGACGGTTGGCATTGAGAAGCCTAGTTTGGGCCACTGAGGCAGCTCACCATCGCCAATGACGGCAATGGTAAACCAGGCGTCAGTATCGAGTCCCTCATAAAGGCGACCAGGAAGCGTCGTGCTCTGACTAAGGAACCGAACTTGACGATCGGGGAAGTGTCGTTGAATCAACTCAGCGAACTCTTCGGTGGTCCACTCAATGGTGTGATAAGGATTTGTCGGCTTATCGCCAAGCTTTGCGTTCGGATCGTAAAGCTTGCGATTGGGGGTGCTGATGATAATCTTGCCTTCGCATGCTTTGAGAGCTTCTAAGAATTTCTCGGGGTCAGGAAGGTGCTCAATGGTTTCAAAACTGGTGACAACATCGGCTTTTGAATAGTCGTAGTTGCAGACATCTTCGACATCAAAACTTGCCCGCGGGTAGAACTGGTTCGCATGGTTTACGGCTTCAGCAGAAACATCGACTCCGAAGCTTTTTGATGCGAAGATTGATGAGAAATCGGTGCCATAGCCTTCGCCACTGGCGGCATCAACGACAACTGCATCTTCGTACCATGGTCGGAAGAATAGGTACCGTTGCCAATGGGTTGCTTGGGTCGCGTAGTCGCTGACGAATGGGATCATTCGTTCGCCGGTCCATGCAAGAGGTTGAATCGGATTGCTCATGGTTAGTTATTTCTCGGCTCTTTAACAATTAACTTTAGGGTTTGGGGTGTTATCGGTGACTTTGTGTCTCTCGTTGGTATCGTTTTTTGTTGCGTTAGAATGTCGCAGAATCATCCACCTCGTTCCCGATTCGCTTTGCACTCTGGCTGCTTCGCAGCTCTCCTTCGGCGGGATCTATCGACAAGCTCATCATCTGTTTCTATCGACTCATTTTGGAATGACCGATGCGCCACCTTCCCATTCTTGAAACTGTCGCATGGGTAAAACCGGGCAAGATTTCGTTAGCATCGGGAAACGATTTTCACATTGGATTCATTCCATACTCCTGAACGGGGAGCGAAAATCGGTATTCCCAGTGCAGCCATTCCGAGCTATTCGCATCCGTGCGACAGTTTCATCTAGCGAGGAGATTTTAGTCTTGGGAACTAGTGGGACTTTGAAGTTTCGGTGGGTAAAGCATCTGCCTTGGGAGTGCCTGCCAAAGAGGGAGATTTCATTTGCTATTGACCAGTATCCCGAGAAACTATCTGATCGTCGCCCTACTCTGATAACATAATGAGATATGACCCTGCGAGTTCCTTTTGATGGATTTGTCGAGGCAGTACGACGAAATCTTAGTACCCACGATGCTTATGTTCATACGGACAAGGCTCGGGTGGTTGTTTCGGCTGGGCAGGGCGACAAGAAGATGGTCGTCATTGCATCGGCGCACATGACGATTGAAGAAGCCAGGGCAAAATTGCATGAAGGGGGACTTCACGTTTTCGACGGGCTTTGGTCAATTGGTGATGACTTTGAGCTGATGGATATGCCGTTCCTTGGCGCGGTCTCGTATCGGGCGAACAAAGAGCGAACTGGGGTTTGGCTGGAGGCCTATCCTGAGGAGCCAACCGAAACGAGGGTGTTGCAGGACCTATACGAAGAGTTTAAGGAGTCGGGCGAATTAGATGAGATTACGTTCGATCAGTTCGAGGCGGGTGCTCAGGCGACAGTTGTTGTTCTGAACCCGGATCAGATCGAGACATTCTTGACTAGCAAACGGCTACAGGGCGTCTAAGGTTGATTCAGCGCGGCGTCACCTCGGGGTTACCGGGCAAGATCACGGATCCGCGCTGGAATTCTATCGCTGACAGTGTTCGGCAACTTCCGGTTTGTTGGATTCGAGAGGATTTTCTCTTTTGGGAGGTCTGTTGGAACCCCGGGGAAATCGTTGCTCCCGATCGCCTGGAAGCGGTGATGAAATTGTGTATTTCTTCCGGTAAAAAGCTCATGCTGAATGTCGTTCCGTGTCCTCATCCGACCTCGGAAAAGTGGCAGAAACGGGTCGGTGGAGCCTGGGAGACGTGGATGCGACCCGACTTTCGGCTTTGGGAGACCATTCGGGAGACCCTGCAACTGGCGATTGACTATTGTGCCAAAAAGTGGGAGGCGATGAATGGGCAAAAAAGGTCTTTGGTCTTTGAATGGTACAACGAGCCGGCCACCGGGCACGTGAGCGGTGGGAGTCTTGCACAAGAAGCGAGGGGTAGTTGGAGCAAACAATTTCATATGTTCTGCAACTATCTTTTGATTGGGCCGGATGGCATCAATTTTCACGGACACAAGTTGGTGGGACCTACCGTTTCGATGTTCGGCGAGAATGATTCTGAGCGCCAGGAACTTGCCACCTTGGACGGAGGGGAGAACGGTCAATGGTGGTCAAGAATAGATCGTCGATGCGTGAACCTTGGGATTTATTTGCCGAAGGCTGCGCAGTCGAGCGACAAAGCGGCGTCCATGTACCGAATTGAGTTTGAGAGAATTCTCTTGGCGATGAAGCGGTTGGCGATTGCACCAAAGCAGACTCCGATTCGGATTCATGAA
>JAYVHY010000357.1:0-15384 GCA_043770615.1 Armatimonadota bacterium
TACCCTTTTGAATAGAAAGCTTATGGGTAAACATCAATTTGATCTCAGCAGTGCCGCTAAGATCCACAAGAATCTCGACGTCGAGACCCTTATCCAACATTGTTTAGAACGCGATAACTGCAAGCAGCTTGCTTCCGGTGCAGTTGTCGCTTTCTCTGGCGAGTACACCGGGCGAACGCCAAAGGACAAATTTACGGTTGCAGATGCGGCATGCGAAGCAAATATCTGGTGGGAAAACAACAACCGGATGGAGCCAGGGCAGTTCGATTCCATTTTTGCCAAATTGCAGGGCTATGCTGCCGGTAAAGAGCTTTATATCATTGACACCTTTGGCGGAGCCGATCCTGCCCATCGAATCAAGACCAGATTTATTGTCGAAAGACCCTACCACGCACTCTTTATCAAGCAGCTATTGATTCGTCCTACTGCTGCCGAGCTTGAGACATTTGAGCCCGATTGGCAAGTAGTCGACTTCGGAAAGCTTTCATTCGATTCGGCAACCGATGGCACCAAGGGCGATGCCGTAATCGCGCTCAACATGGTCTCCAACACCGTGCTTATTGGTGGCACCCAATATGCCGGTGAGATGAAGAAATCAGTCTTCACGATCATGAACTATCTTTTGCCGCTTAAGGGCGTCATGAGCATGCACTGCTCGGCAAACGTTGGCAAATCTGGCGATACCGCTTTGTTTTTTGGCCTTAGCGGAACTGGAAAGACAACCCTTTCCGCCGACCCTGAGAGAATGCTTATTGGTGATGATGAGCACGGTTGGACATCGGATGGTGTGTTCAACGTTGAGGGTGGCTGTTACGCAAAGTGCATTGGACTTACGGAAGAGAAGGAACCGGAAATTTATCGAGCAATCAAGACCGGTGCAATTCTCGAGAACGTAGTTTTGGACGGCAATGGCATTCCTGACTTTGACGATCAGTCGATTACCGAAAATACGCGCGTTGCCTATCCAATCGACCACATTCCTAACATCATGGTTCCGTCGGTCGGTGGACATCCGAAGAACATAGTCTTCTTGACGTGCGATGCGATGGGAGTTTTGCCTCCAATCTCTAGCCTGACTAATGAGCAGGCGATGTACTTCTTCCTCAATGGCTACACCGCAAAGGTCGGCGGAACCGAGAAGGGAGTAACTGAACCGAAGAGCGTTTTTTCCGCTTGCTTTGGTCAACCGTTTTTGCCATTAAGACCGAAGGTTTACGCCAAGTTGTTGGGTGAGAAAATTGCCGCGCACGGTTCGCGAGTTTGGCTCATCAATACGGGCTGGACAGGCGGACCTTATGGAGTCGGTAGCCGAATGAAGCTGGGCTACACGAGGGCAATGATCCACGCCGCGTTTGACGGTCTACTAGACGATGTTGCGTTTGAAACCGATCCGATCTTTGGATTGAGTATTCCGACCGAATGTCCGAACGTTCCAGCTGAAGTCTTGAACCCGCGGAATACGTGGGCTGATAAGGACGCTTACGACGCTCAGGCAACCCGGTTGCACGGAATGTTCGAAGCAAACGCGAAGCAGTTTTAAGGAGCCCAGGCGTCCCCGCCCGGATTTTACAACCTATCAATTATCGAATAGTGGTGGACAAAATGCGACACCCTAACTCTAATGGTAACCAAGCAATATCGGCGGACTGGGAGCCCGGGCGTCCCCGCCCGGAATTAGATTACTTGGGAGTAGAATCAACTTCACGATGGGAGAGAACAAAGGATGGTACTCGCGTTACCTTCCTCACTTTGATAGCGGTAATGTCAATCAGTTTGTAACTTTTCGCCTCGCTGATAGTCTTCCTCAGAATGTGCTCGAACAGATTGAAGTTGACCTCAGAGACTTCAGTGGAAATGTTGATATTGAGAAGATTAGAAGAATCGAGAGATTCATTGATCAAGGCTACGGTTCCTGTATTCTGCGCGAATCCGAATGTGCCAAGATCGTTCAAGACTCACTTCAATATCACGATGGCAAGCACTTTCAGTTACATGCTTGGGTGGTAATGCCCAACCACGCTCATTTTCTTGCAAGGTTTGATGAAGGTCAGAGCTTGCCCGAAGCTCTACAGTCATTAAAATCGTATACCGCACATCGACTCAAATCGATTCATCCAGAGATGCCGTTGATTTGGCAACCCGGCTACTTTGACCGATACATGAGAAACGAAGAACACTTTTCTCGGACATGGACTTATATTTGCGAGAATCCAGTCAAAGCTAAACTTTGCCGCGTTGCCGAAGAATTCATTTGGAGCAGTGCCTACCAGAAAACTAACCTGGATATATAGAGTCATGAATCCGGGCGGGGACGCCCGGGCTCCCAGTCCGCATCACTTTTCTGTATCCTTTGAATTGTCACCTCGATAAATCGTAACCGCTAGGCTTCCGAACTCAATTTCTCCACGATTTCAACCAACTGTATGATTGCGCTAACAGGACTATAAACGCCTTCACCTGAACTATAACTAGCCGACCAAATGCCATCGAATGCCCTCTTCCCTCCAAACAGACCGACTTTAATCAATTCTTGGTCAAGCTGTATAAAATCAAAATCTGCTCGAATGCATAAGTCGGTAACGATGTAATCTGCGCCCATTTATTTATTCGCTTCCTGAAGCATTTCGGCTAAGTCCAGTAGCCGAATCTCTTCGTCCCCTGCGACTTGCTTCACGCCGGCGTCGAGCATGATCTTGCAGAACGGACAGCCCAGCGCGATCGTCTTCGCTCCCGTAGCCAACAACTGCTCAATCCGAGCATTGGCTGGACGCTCATTTGGAGCCTCTTCCATCCACATCCGGCCTCCACCTGCGCCGCAGCATCGCGTCTTAACCCCGCTAAACTCCGGATTCAACATGCCTTCGACCAAAGCGCGAGGTGCTTCCGACTCGTCGTTGACCCGACCCAAGTAGCAAGGATCGTGCATGACCACGCTTCCCTTCGATGGCGTCGCCGCCAGGAGCGAGCCCTTGGAAACAAGCGTTTGCAACAGTTGCGTATGGTGGAAGACTTCAATCGTCGCCCCAAAATCGCCATATTCATTCTTTAGGGAATTGAAACAGTGCGGACAGGCGGTAACGATCTTTTTGACCTTGTACCGCTCGAACACTGAGACGTTCTCCATCGCTTTCTCTTGGAACAAGAACTCTTCACCGAGACGCCTTGCTGGGTCACCCGTACAGGCCTCCTCGTTGCCAAGACACGCGAACGAAACACCGGCTTTCGTCAACAATTCTGCAACCGCTTTGGTGGTCTTTACCGAACCAGGATCGGTCGCACCCGCGCATCCTACCCAGAACAAATATTCAAAGTCTTGTACGTCGCGTGCCAAAGGAATCGAAAGGTCCTTCATCCAATCTTCGCGGTTGCCGCTGGCTCCCCACGCGTTGCCGGTTGATGCCGTCTGGCGAAGTACCAAGGCGGCCGATCCACTCAGTCCACCCTCCGACACAATGTTCCGTCGAGCGTCAACAATGATGTCGACATGTCTAATTAAGACTGGGCAAGCTTCTACACATGCATTACAAGTCGTGCATTGCATAAGGGCTTCTTGCGACAGGGCCGAGACCACTTCGCCACCGGATTCCATCGCCCCTTTGAGGTCCTGAACGATCTTCTTCGGGTTGAGGAGTTTGCCAACATTCCATGCGGGACAGACTTCAGTACATCGACCACATTCCATGCACGCATCGAGTGACATGAGGTGCCAACGCGAGTAGTCTTTCGCGTGTTTAACCCCGATAAGCTCGGTCTCTTCGACCTCTTCCATCGTGATCGTTCGCAGCTTGCCCATCGGCGTGTCAGGCGAGCCCGCTGCGCTGAAGATCGCGAGCAAAATATGCCGAATACGTAGCTTGGGAATAATGCAGAAAAAGGCGAGAACGAGGGCAACATGGAACCACCACGCAACCTTGTAAGCCAACGGTCCAAATGATCCAAGCGGCTGGGCCATTGCGTAACCCACCCACGACCATGTATCCCAAGCGTGAGGATCAGCGGCAATTCGAGCGGCTTCCAAGAAGTAACCGTTGACGGTAATACCAAGCAGAAGCCAAAGGACGCCCATGTCCCATTTGTCTTGGGAGATCGGCTCTTTGGTGCGCATTCGCCGCACAATTGCCCAACATAACCCGAACAACAACAATAATCCGAGTGAGTCAAACGTTGCTTCGTAAATCAGATAATAAGCACCCTTGTGGAACTTGTAAGGTGAATAGGTGTTGATGCCAAGCAAAGTTGTCGCGATGAACAACGCGCCAAACCCATAAAACATCATCAGGTGCATCGGCGCACCGGTATTGGGACGGCTCGATCGCACCTTTTTCTGAAGCAGGATCATCGGCAAAACCTTTGACCACCACTTCAGAACGCCTTGTTTTGTCGGCATCCAATACTGCTTGCCTTCCCGGATCGGGCCAGTCGGACGACCGGTTTGCCATAGTTTGACTCGGTCGAAGACTTGGCGACCCAAGTACGCAAGACTTAAAAGAGCCAAGACGTAAAAGATCAGCTTCTCGGGAAGCGAAAAGTAAAGATATTCTTCTCGGGTTGCTTGTGGGTTCACTCGTTTCGCGCCTTTGCGATAGATTTTGCGCGGTAAAAGCGCAATTTGGCTAGTCTACCGAGGATCGAAGTTTCTGAAACTCACTGGCAACCTCTCCAACTGGAGCAATCCACAAATTTCCTCGCTTTCGATTAATGTTTTCGAGGATCAATCGGTGCAAAAGGATCGTGGAATTCGACTCGGTAAATAGCCTTCGAAACGGGATGATTACCCAGCTCAATTCGTTGGTTTGACCAAGGTCAGCCAGCCAGTTTGAGGAATAGCCAACGACTGGAGTGATCGCTAAATTTTTGACATTTGAGCTCAATCGGTTGATACCTTCGGTTCCGGTGACCACATGCTTGAACAGGTTTTGGGAAATCAAACTCACACTCTTACCGGCAATCGAAAGTTCAGAACTGCGATGGGCCAAACCCTTCGGTTCAGCATCAAAAAAGCCACGGACAAAGTCCTTCGCCAGGTTTAACTCATCAACTAACCCAGCGGCCGTCCAGCCGTACAAATTGCCGTCAAATGTCTGAGATTCAAAGGGCGAACAGCCAAATTCGTGCTGAGAACCGGCCAACTTCTTCCACAGAGCCGCGTCCTCCAGAACAACGTCGGGATCCACATAGAAACTCGCCCGAAAGCCGAGTTGGTCGAGAATAGGCGGCGCCAAGTCTGCGTGTTCTTGCAATCCACCGATATACGCAAAGCTCACCGCACATTTAGCCTTGTTTGGCCAAACAATGGATGCACTTTTGCGAACCGACTCCTGCTCAAGAATCGGAAAGATTTCGCTAAAGTCGGTGTTGGGAGAACTGTTTGGTGTCTTTCCTTTATTTGTCCAGTTACCCCTCATATCACGGTTTATCCATGCAAGCTCCGTGCCGACCACGGCAGTTTTGCAATAACCCGAATTAACTGTTATTTTTGATGAAGGAAAAGGTCCTACAACTTGCCCCGAGACTTGACATCTAAGTAGAAATTCACTAAGTCACTGGCTAGATCTTGAGGCTCAGAATCCAATACATTGATGTTTGCGGTTAAGAGGATTTTCACGGCTTGTCGACGCTCATCGGTCAAGAAGTGAGCGCTGGCAAAACGGAATAAAGACTCCGCATCTTCTGGCTCATTCCTCAGAACTTCCCGAAATTGTGGATCGTTTATGTTCGCCAGCAAAGCAATATGGTTTCGGGTGAATGAACCAAAAGATTGAACAACATCTCGGGCCTGATCTCTGTCCTCGACCGCAGTAAAGTTAATCAAGAGTGACCGTCGTTTGTGCCGAGACGCTAGATAACCAAAGGCTCGAATTGGATCAGGTTCCACCGGCTCGGCAACTAAGTTGTAAACCGCATTCATCAAAACGCCAAGTTGCCGATGCCCTTTTTTGGGAGGAACGAACCGCACAATGTCGGCACCATAGGCAAGAAGTCCAACGTTATCACCAGCAGTAATCGCAGACTGGATCACCATGAGGATCGAATCCAACACCAAGTCCAGTTTTCGCACTCCACCAATTTCCGCCATCATATGGCGACCGCAATCAACGCACAAAATCACCGCCTGGTTTCGCTCGACTTCGTATTCACGGACAATAACTTTTCCACGACGGGCGGTGGCCTTCCAGTCCACTTTTCGGAAGTCGTCACCGATGGCGTATTCACGTAGCGATTCAAATTCGCTCCCCATTCCTCGCATTCGAGACTTTCGTACCCCAGCTTCGCGAAGTCGACCTTGCTGGTTCAACAACTGAAACTCGCGGAGGGCGAGAATGTTGGGATAAACCTTAACCGGTTGCTCCGTGTCCAGGCGGATTTGCTTTTGTGCCAGCCCAAACGGACAATTGAGGCGCAGAAAGGTCGCTCGGAAATATTCTTCGCCTCGTTCGGGCGGTACCAAAAAGTAGTCGAAGGAGAACTTTTGACCGGGCGAAATTGAAAACTTCACCTCGGTTTGATCGGCGGAGAAAGTGGCGGGAATTTCGTCTCTCAGCACACCGGACAGGTGGAAATCACCATCATGATCCAACTCGATTCGGATGCGGTTTCTTGCTCTTACCGATAAAACCGCATCCATGCGTCGCCGAAAGCCGACATCCTTGCTATTTGGACCGAAATAGTAGGTTATGAAGAGCGCGAATAGCAAGGCACCGTTGTAAAACCAGACGAACCACCAGATTCGAAATGCGGTTGCCAAGCCAATGATGGGGATGCCTAATGCCACTAAGAGCCAAAAGAGTTTCGTAGGAACAAGCTGGCTCCGAACCACTTGGGGTTCGAAGAAAGTGTCAGTTTTCCCAAACTCGTTCTGATTTTCTTGCATCGGACAAGTACAATCAATGCGTGCCTCTGGATATCGCCGTCCTGAGTCCCGAAAAGACTGTTTTAACTTACCGCCTAGCCGGGCTCGGAAGTCGTGCACTTGCCCATTTTGTTGACTTCTTGGTCATCTTAGTTTTTTACCTCCTATGCTCCTTAATTGCCCTACTCTTTGGGGTGTCAGTAGCGGCTCTGAGTACGGACCTGACCGAGATTGCGTTGGGAATTCTTCTTTTCATCATAACCCTAACCCCATTTGCCTACTTTATTTTTTTTGAAGGGTGGTGGAATGGGCAAACGATTGGCAAAAGGTCAGTTGGTATCCGGGTTCGAATGTCAGACGGAACCCCGATAACGTTTGCCGCGGCCACGGGACGAAATCTTCTTCGGGTTGCCGACTTCTTGCCGGCACTTTATTTTCTCGGCTCTATTGCCATGTTCGTCAACCCGAAAGTACAGCGAGTCGGAGACCTCATCGCCGATACCATTGTCACTCACGAAGTAAGGACCGTGGCGAACTTTAGCATTGCACCGCACCGGGTTGGCATTCATCCACTCGAGCATCACGTCGGAGAACTACGAAACATGACGGACGACCAATATTATGTTCTTCGGCGCTATTGCGATCGGTTTCCTGAACTTCCCGCTGACGTTCAAAACCACTTGACCGAAACGGTTTGGCTACCGCTTTCCGAAGTTCTTGGCGTGAAGATGCAAAATCAAATTCATCCTTTGTTTCTGGCCGAGGCTACGGTGATGAAATATGGACGTGTGCGAGGGTTGTTGTAAGCCTTGTGGATGAAATGGGGACAATTGGGAATAACCTTTGGCATGGGCAAAACCTCTCTCATTACTCGAGGTTGTCCACGGCTTTACCGACCGGATCAATTGACGCTAGGGAACCTTCAAAGAATCGGGGTTGTACCGCTTTTCCCCATGCTTAATAATAAGAATAATCTCTTTAAAATAAGCAAGCTCTTTAGAAGAGAGGGTGTGGATTGAGCTTTGCCGCAAAGCATCTGCGGCTGTCAAATTTCCGCAATTTTGCTCATTTGGAGTTGGACCTTCCCAGTGGCTTTACTATCCTGACTGGTCAAAATGCCCAAGGCAAGACAAGCATCTTGGAATCGTTGTATTGGCTTTCGACTACTCGAATGCTTCGGGGTGTTCGTGATGCAGAAGCGATCATGCAAGGCGAGCATGGGTGTTTGGTTGAAGCTGAATTAGTTACCGGGACGACAATTGGGGCAACTCTTGAGCAAGGAACCCGAAAGAAGTTTTATTTGAATGGAGCATCCCTTCCAAGAGCTTCGGATGTTTTGGGAAGACTTCCTTGCGTGGTCATCTCAATCTTTGACCTTGAAATTGTTCGTGGTGATCCATCCGATCGTAGGATGTTTCTTGATATTGAACTCTCCTCGTTGTTTCCGGCATACCTGCGACACTTGAGTATTTACAAACGTGCGCTGGAACAACGAAATGCCTTGCTAAAAATGGCCCAAGAGCGGGCAATGGACGACTATTCGTTTGATACATGGGAAGAGCCGTTGGCAAAGGAAGGAGCTGAACTTCGCCGGATACGCACGCAGTACTTGTCGGAGCTTGGACCAAAGGTCACCCGATATCATTCCCAATTGAGCAGCCAGCCCGAAGAGCTTGGATTAACGTATGTTCTCAAGGATGGATCCTTCGATGCCGCCTCGTTGCTGAAAGGCTATCAAGAAACTCGTCGAGCCGATATCCACCGTGGAACAACCCAGACTGGACCCCATCGTGACGATATTGAAATCAAGATCGAGGATAAGGATGCCCGTTTGTACGGCTCTCAGGGGCAGCAGCGCACCGCGGTCATTGCTTTGAAGCTCGCAACCCTCGAGATGGCAAAAGAGCAGCTAGGAGAGGCACCGTTGCTCTTGCTCGATGATATGCTTTCAGATCTCGATGCGGAAAGACGTTCGCGACTTTGTCATGTGGTAGCCACCGAAGCCGGACAAGCAATCTTGACTTGTACGGAAGCAAGTGCAGCCGGAGACGAAATCCTTGACCGCTCGGTCGTGTACGCTGTACAACACGGAACGGTAAACCAGCCATGAATCCTATCCAGAACCTCTTGAACTCAGCCGTTATTCCTCCTGAAGTCCTCAAAGCTTCCCGGGCAATTTCGGTCATGCGAAAATGGGAGCTGGTGGTGGGCAAAGATATGGCAAACCGGAGCTGGCCCGAGCGATTTGACCACGGCACGATCTGGGTAGCGGTGACGGGCTCGGCGTGGGCGCAGGAGCTCCGGATGCAAAAAGACGAGATCATTGCTCGCTTGAATTCCATCGCCGATGAACCCGGATTGTTCATGAATGCTCGCTTTGGGGTGCGGCCACTGAAACGGGAAGAAGTGGGCGAAGTTGCTGAGACCGAATTGCCCGAGACCGAAGGATTGAGCATCCGAGATATTGCCGAGAAACGGCTTCAGGCATGGCGAGATGCTTCAGGAACTAAAGGCTAGACCACTTGTTTTGCTCCTGGGCGGACTTCTGTTCGGCATCGGATTTCCGTCTGTTTCGTGGTTGTTTGGGATAGCCGCGGTCCTATTTTTTGTATTCAAAAAGGGATGGGTTGGCACGCTTTGTCTCGGGGCTTTTGCCGCCGGATTCTTGCTTCTTTGGCACTCTCCTCCCGCGGTTGTATCATCGGGGACCTTTGCCGAAAAGGTCGTCTTGCGATCCTTTCCTACCTTCTTGAAAGGCGAGAGTTTGTATCAATTTGAAACTATTGCCCTGCCAGTAAGATCGGGGGTCCTGAAAATCAGCGAAGGTCCACCCTTGTCACCTTTCACTGTCATTGAAGTTGAGGGAATGGTTAATCCAGGCAAAAACGGAAATCTCCACCCGACTTCGTTAACGGTGCTTTCAAGTGTTCCTTTGCTAGACTTTCTCGTTCAATCCCAGCGCAACGCGATCCAGCGAACAAATGAGTTGTATGGCGTAGAGGACGGATCGTGGGTCTCCGCCCTGACATTCAACTTCCCTTCGGATCTTTCTCGAGACACGAAGGCAGACCTACGGTTTAATGGCACCTATCATCTTGTGAGCGCAAGTGGAATGCATGTTTGGGTCATCGCGCTCTTATTGCACTTCCTCCTCGTCCAGGTGGGCGTTCCCCGACATTGGCAACTACCAATCGTATTCCTGATACTGTTGGCATATTGCGGATTCACTGGGTTTCATGCCGCGACGCTACGTGCGTCGTTGATGTGGCTGATTGGGGCGGCAGCATATCTGTTTCGGCGATCGCCCGACGGACTTTCGGCTCTTTGTCTTAGCGCTTTGATCTGGCTATTTTTTGTGCCGTCGGACGTGTTCACTGCAGGGTTCCAGCTTTCTTACGTTGTGTCAGGGTGTCTCTTGCTTTGGTTTGAGCGGAAGCAGCGTGAGGAGTCAAACGAGTTTCGTACGTCGCTTGAGGCTGCCGTAGTTGCTACGGTTGCTTCGGAACCTTTAAGCGCTTGGTGGTTTGGGAGGATTGTCTTGGTCGGACCGATCAGCAACATCCTTATCGAACTGGCGTCGTCGGTGGTGATGGTGCTCGGGTTCTTGAGCCTCATACCTTGGGTTGGTCAGGTCTGTGTCTATGTGGCAAAACCGCTGATATGGTGGATGAAATTTGCAACCCAATACACTGCCGCTTTTCCGAGCATTCAGGTTCGGATGCATACGTTGCCGCCGTGGGTATTTGCTCTTTATTACGTTCTTTTGTTGGTGCTATTGCTTGGTAGAAAGGCAGATGTCGGTGACCCGTTCAAGAAGGAATAGAATTCTGCAAAGAGGTTGGCATGGGCACTTTTGTAGGTTTTCATTTCCATATCTAATAAATCGCATAGGCGGCTCCGTTATTCCGCTAAAGATGAGTTATCGAAAATTAGTTCTGGCGTAAAATGAATGAAAGGTAAAACAATGACTATCCCGAAAGAACTTGAAACAATCCTCGCAACGCAGACTGAAATTATCAGCGGCGCGGTGCGATTCGTTGGAACTCGGGTTCCGGTACAAGCCCTCATCGATACCTTGGATTGTGGGGGAGGTATCGAAGAGTTTCTTGACGGCTGGCCCGATGTTACGCGTGAGCAAGCGGAGGCCGTTATACATTGGCAACAAAATCATGCTCGACTAACATTTGGTCTTGATTCGGCTAGCTAATGCGAGTCCTACTCGACAATAACGTAAATCACCGGTTTGGTGCCCTTCTCACAGGTCATGACGTCATACATGCCAGGGTTCTAGGTTGGGCCGAACTATTCAACGGCGAACTGATATCCAAAGCAGAATCAAACGGCTTTGACGTTATGATCACAGGCGACAAGCAGATGCAATATCAGCAAAATCTCAAGGATCGATCCATATCCATTATTGTTCTAAACAGTGTGATGATCATATTGGATGAAATCTCTCAACTTGCGCCGCAGGTTCAAGATTTTTTGGATAGCGGTCCTGAAAGTGGCTCATTTACGGTTGTATCTCCAATTCGCTAATTTCTTTTCAATAAACCACCTGTCCCAGCGCAACTATATTCCTGAGGATCCTCAATCCATCCATGATCCAAGGCGGTTCAAACGATCAAACAGAAATTAGGACGCAAATCGAAGCTGCGTATGCCGAATTCGGCGGTGCAATCCTTCGCTTCGCAACCCGACTCTGTGGCAATCGGGACGACGCCGAAGACATCGTGGTCGAGACATTTGTACGGGCTTTTCAAAGCTGGAACGAATATCAAGGCACCGGATCGAGACGAGCATGGCTATTTGGAATTGCGCACAACGCAACCCGTATGGCTCGGCGACGACGACCGAAAGCTGAGATACAAATTCCTAACGAAATCGAAGCTCCGCAAGGAAATGCGATCGAATGGATAGCGATCCAACAGGCAGTTAATGAACTTCCGGTCAAACAGAAGGAATCGTTTCTCCTAGTTAAGGGTGAAGGTCTTACGGCGAAAGAGGCTGCAGAAGTCTTAGATCGTCCCATAGGCACAATCCTTTCGGAAATCTTCCATGCCGTGCGCTTCTTGCGAGCGAAGCTTTCGGAAAAAGAACAAGCATGGTCTCGATCGACGAAAATCTGCGAGGCTGAACTATGAATTGCGAACAAGCACAAATGATCCTTATCAACCCGACCGTCGACTCCCAGTCGACGAAATGGATTGAAGCGACCGAGCATATCTCTCATTGTGAAGAATGTCAAGTCCAGGCTCAATTCGAACGCCATATTGGTGCTTGGCTTGAAGTTCCTGTTCAACCGAAGCCTGATGTCTGGAGTCGAATTGTGACCGAAACGTCCGATCCGGCCCTGAAATTGTGGATGAACTCGAAACAAAAAAAGGACAAAATGAAACGAAACATCATTACTTCATCAGTAGCGGCTGCAACTATTATGGTTGGATTCGCGCTTATCTCACAATCGGCTCTGGCCGCGACGCCAAAAGCGAAGTTCATCGCCATGAAGAAAGTCGTGCTTGCGACAGTTGTAAGGAGCGATAGGGGCTCCTTGGTCGTCCGCGACTCGTCTTGGTTCGTCGTCGACGGACAATTGATTGAACAAGTCGACAATAGCATGACATTTAAGCCAGATGAGAGCGCAAAGCTTGTTCAAGGTCATGCGATCGATCCGACAAAGCCTGTTGTACCTTCGCAGAGCAAATATGAGACCAAGACAGTTGCAGGGTTTCCTCTGAAACTCGACTTAAACGAGAAACATTACGATTCGATCCGGTTTGGAAAGGATCAAAATGAGCTCATTTTGACCCAAAAGGGTAATTCAGACATGCGGTATGTTGTCAAGCTTGACAAAAGAACCAGCGCACCAACCTATCTCATACTTCAAAAGAGCGAAAAGGGGCTTTGGCAGTTAGTTAAAGGGAAGCAAGTGACTTTCGACTATGCCTACTTGCCACTGAAATAAAAATTCGTACGAAGCGAACGTCATCCTCCCTTAAGGAAATATGAATTGGGAGGATGTTCGCGATTGCCCAAATTAATACTCACTTGCTAAGAGTCTTCCAGCCAATGCCTTTCCGGTTCGCCCGGAAAGGCATTGGTCATTTATGCCCCCAGCAATTCTTGCCGAGCTTTCAACTTCTCAATTCGCTGTTGTAACTCGACCAACTGAGCCCGATCACGCTCGATGACGTCCGGTTTTGCCCGTTCTACAAACTGAGGATTACTCAGCCTTGCGGCTAGCTTCTCTGCATCCTCGCTTGACTTTGCCATGTCACGAGTGATACTTTCACCAACCTTGACCAGGTCAATGAGCCCTTCAACCGCAATATGGAAGTCCAATCCGCCAGACGTTGCCGACACGAATCGACCAGTTGGCTTGCCGGGTGTTAACTTCTGTACCCATGCTTGTGAACAAATGATGGCGTCGTTGCCTTTCAAATCACCCTCGAAGTAGACCTCTTCGACCTTCTGATTCGGCTTTAGGTCAATTTCGGCACGCAACGCGCGTAGAGCTCTGGTTGCGGAGAACAGCGATTCAATCTCTTGTTCAGCATCGGGATGGTTGAGATCATCACCAAGAACTGGCCAATCAGCCGACATGAGGAACGCTGCCTTTCCGTTGATGGGAAGGTATTTGTACAATTCCTCGGTGATAAACGGCATTATCGGATGGAGCATCTTGATGAATGACTCAAAGACAGTAAGAAGTACCCATTGCGGAGTTTCCTTTTGGTCAGCACTTTGAAGTCGAGACTTCGCAATCTCGATGTACCAGTCGCACGTCTCACTCCAAAAGAACCGATAGAGCGCTTGACAAGCCGCCTGGAGGTCGAATCGCTCGTAGGCTGCCTTGACTTCCTTTTCGGTCGCGATTAGGCGACTAAGGAGCCATTTATCGACCGTTTCCAGTTCTGCCGGCCTTGACGGAACGCCTTCGACATTCATAAGCACGAATCTCGTTGCATTCCAGATCTTGTTGCAGAAATTTCTAGCATCTTCTGTCTTCTTCTCGCTATATCGAAGTTCCTGGTTTTCACCAGTCTGACTAAGCAATGTCCAACGAAGCGCATCCGCGCCCAGTGTATTGATCACGTCCATTGGGTCAATGCCAGTGCCGAGCGACTTACTCATCCGACGACCATCTTCCCTCATAACCGTCGCGTAGATCATGACTTCGCTAAATGGCTTTGCCCCAACAAGGTCATAGCCCATCATGAGCATTCTAGCCACCCATAGGTTAATGATGTTACGATCAGTTATGAGTACATTTGTTGGATAAAATTTACTCATATCCTCTGTTTCGTTGGGCCAACCAAGGGTTACGAACGGCCACATGCCCGAGCTGAACCATGTGTCAAGAACATCGGTATCTTGGCGGACGATCTTCTTGGTTCCGGCCATCTTCTGAGCCTCTTCCCACGTCATAGCAACGAAGACTTGCTCATCTTCAGTATAAAATGCCGGAATTCGGTGACCCCACCAGAGTTGGCGAGAAATATTCCAGTCCCGTATGCTTTCCATCCAAGCCAGGAAAATGTCCTTGTACCGAGCGGGATGGAATGTGATCTCATCCTTCTCGACTGCCTCGATGACCGGCTTAGCCAGCTCGCCTTGGCGCGCAAACCACTGCTCACTGAGTAATGGCTCGATGACTTCGCCGCTGCGATCCGAAAGAATAATCGGAATTTCGTGATCGACAATCTCGACTAGTGCGCCGCATGCATCAAGATCAGCAACAATTTGTTTCCGAGCTTCGTACCGATCCATTCCTTCATATTTCTCAATTGCCGAGGCTAGTTCAGGTTCAAATTCACGGTTCCATGCCGCAGAAATCTTAGCTTCTAGGTCCAATACGACGGGCATTACCAGGTGATGCCGAACGCCTACCTCATAGTCGTTTGGGTCGTGAGCGGGCGTGATCTTAACCGCCCCCGTTCCAAATTCCGGGTCGGGATATAGATCTGCAACCAAGGGAATCTCTCGCCCAACCAAGGGGAGTCGTAGAGATTTGCCGATCTTGCCCTCATAGCGTTTATCGGATGGGTGAACTGCAACTGCAATATCGGCGAGCATAGTTTCGGGTCTGGTCGTTGCAATAACAATCGATCCTGAGCCATCGGTGAACTCATATCGGATGTGATAAAGGTGACCTTTTCGTGTTTCCCGCAAAGTTTCGATATCCGAAACGCTGGTTTTCAGCTTAGGATCCCAGTTAACAACCCGCTTTCCGCGGTAGATATGCCCTTTGTTATACCAGTCGATGAACACCTGGAGAACCGTATTGGCGTAGTGATCGTCGAGCGTAAAGCGTAAACGTGACCAGTCAAACGCGCAGCCAAGCGCCTTAAACTGATTCAAAATAATGTCACCCGACTCTTCTCGCCACTTCCAAACGCGATCAACAAATTTGTCTCGACCCAATTCCGCGCCACTAGAGCCCTCTTTTCGTAGCTGCTTTTCGACTACGGACTGAGTTGCAATGCCAGCGTGGTCTTGTCCAGGCAAAATAAGGACGCGTTTTCCTTGCAATC
>JAYVHY010000358.1:0-2938 GCA_043770615.1 Armatimonadota bacterium
GGTTTGCCATCGAGATAGGCCCAAAGCTAGCGATGCATCAACCAATGTGTCAGGAACTGCCCGGATGGCAGTATCTGCCGTCAGCACGATCATCGGCAACGCAAAGAGGGATACGGTCAGCCAACCGGCGAGAAGGCTTACGCCTAACTTCATGGTCAAAACAAAGACGGCAAGTCCGAACAACCCGTAGATGATTGATGGCGTTCCCGCGAGGGCCATGACACAGCCGCGAACAATGTTTCCAAATCGACTGTGACCAGCATATTCAGCGAGGAAAATGCCGCTCAAAATTCCAATAGGAAGCACAAAAGCCAGAGTGCCGAGCATGAGCAATAGCGAGCCACGAATCATTGGCCAAATCCCGCCGGCACTCATCCCCTCAATAGGGGGACTGCTGACAAAGGCCCAATTCATTGCGGGAATGCCTTTGATTAGGATCACGGCAAGGAGAACGAGAATGGAAATTGACGTTCCAAGACCAATCGCAACTAGTACGGAATGACGCAAGGAACTGCTCCGTTGGCGGACTGAATCTCGACTTGCTAGCTCTTCAAAGCTAGGCAGTTGAACCGAGCTTAATGCTGCCATGCATTCCTCCTTAGTCTAAATGCAATGAGGTTAATGATTAAGGTTATCACGAAAAGAGCCAGGCCGAGAAGAAACAGGTGACCGTAGTGCTGTTCTTCGAATGCGACATTGCCCATTTCGACTGCTATTGTGTCTGCCATTCCTCGAGTTGGTCCAAAGATATCTCTAACTGCAGAAGGAAGGTTTGGAGTACCACCACTCAGGATCCAGACAATCATCGTTTCACCCACTGCTCGCGCAAATGCGAATAGCATAGTGGCGCCCAAGCCCGCCTTCGCGGCAGGCATCAGTATTCGTTTGATCGTTTCTTGCTTGGTTAGCCCAAGGGCTTCTCCGCCATCACGGAAAGTACCTGGAAGGGAACGGAGGGTGTCTTCGGCAAGGGTCATGATCGTGGGAATCAACATGACCGCCATCATTAGCGCGGCAGTAATCATTGCTCGCCCACTTTGCATTCCGGCAGCTTCGGGAACGATCTTTACCAAACTTGGAGCCAAGATCATGAGCCCAAAGTAGCCAAGAACGACGGTTGGCACGCTGGCAAGTAATTCTATGATTGGCTTGAGGAATTCTCTAATTCTTCGCGGGGCAACTTCGCTGACGTACAGAGCAGCGCCAACGCCAATTGGTGCAGCAAAGAGTAACGCAATTGCGGTCATGAGTAACGTGCTGGCCAGGAGGGCAACAAAGCCGTATCGGGGATGAGCAAGAGTCGGCCCCCACTCCGTTTTGTTAAACCCGGCGACGGTGGCCGCGTTTTGCGAGGTTGTTGGTACTACCGAAACTTCGAAGATATAGCCCTTTGTTCTGTCAGCGTCTGTCTTGGCAATGTAGGTTGGAAGTTCTATCTTGCCCGATCGATCTCTCTTCAGGTCGATATTTATATTTGGAAGTGGTTGACCATCAGGTGCTTTCACAACTTTAAGATGAAATTCGTATGGGGTTAACCTGGCGTCTGCACCTTGATCGGGTGTCCAAGCTAGAACCATTTTTGGCTCGGAGTATTCAGGGGTGGCAAATCCAAAGATGAGATACTTGTCGCCTTTCTCGGCAGTCTTTGCGCCTCGCCAGTCATCTCGAAAAAGAACTTCGGATGTCTGAGCAGCAGTAAGGTCTCCGGTTAATGCGGTTCCGGTAGCAACCATTGAGGAACCTTTGAGAGTCTCCAGAATTGGCATGGTTATGCCTTCTTCCTTTTCGTCTGGTCCATCGGCACCCTCGGTGTGAGCGGTTAAGATGGTTGCATTGGGATCTTGAGCAACATCTTTTTCGAAAGTGCCTTTTGTCGGTTGTAGTGCGACTCGGTACCCATAGGTGAAGGTTCGCTTAAATGCATATTGAGATTCGTGAGCGAGGTAGTAGGCAATTGCCAAAATTACCGTGAGGGTAATTCCTCCGGCAATAAAGACCATGCTCTCCATGAGCCGATCAATCCATTTTCCTCTCTGTTTAGGTTCTCTTACTTTCACGATTGGTAGTTGAGATTCAATATTTGAAAGCTGGTCTCATCCTTCTTGTCGAAGGATGAGACCAGTTTGATTTAGTGTCTATTTCAGGCTGTAGTAGCCGACTTGCTCTGCAACTTTTTGACCTGCAGGTGACAAGACGAAATCGATGAACTTATCCGCATCGCCCTTTGGTGCGCCATTGGTGTAAAAATACAAGAAGCGCCAGATTGGGTACTTTCTTGAGCGAACGTTTTCTTCGGTTGGAGCTATCGGTGCTTCTCCCGCCTTTACGGCGATTGGAATTACCTTTAGATTGCTCTTACCTTTGAAGTAAGCCACGCCACCATAGGCAATTCCGCCGGCGGTTCGAGCTACTTCTCGACCTTCTTCAGAGGTTGAAGGTGAGAACACAACGTTGTTTCCCCAGTTTTGGTTCTTCAACACATTCTGTTGAAAGAAGCCATAGGTTCCCGAGTTGCTGTCACGGCTGAATACCGCGATTGATTCTTTCTTGCCACCGACTTGGCTCCAATCGGTGATTTGACCAGTCCAGATTCTACGAAGTTCATCCATTGTAAGCGACTTAACTGGATTCGATGCGTTCACAACGATAGCTAGGCCGTCTAGGGCAACCGGAATTTCGGTTGCAATTGAAGCTCGGCTCCGTGCCTTGTCTACTTCGCTTTTCTTCATCTTACGAGAGCTTGCACAGATGTCGGTAACGCCATTAATGAAAGCATTAATTCCGATGCTCGAGCCGCCGCCGCTTACCGAAACTGGACCGCCGCCAGTCTTGGAGTAGGCTTCTGCCCATCGTTGGTTCAAAATCAACATAGTGTCTGAACCTTTGACTGAAACTGGTTTGAAAGTCTTTCCGGCTACTGATACGCCAGCGATCAAGG
>JAYVHY010000359.1:0-15334 GCA_043770615.1 Armatimonadota bacterium
GATACCGTTCTTAGCATTAGCAATGAGCCACATAGCAATGAGCCACTTGGATAGCTTGATTGGGGAATCCTCGAAGATCGTTCCAGTCTTTGCGCTGAACTGCTTTCGACAGCCGTTGCACTGCCAGATGAAGCGAGAAGAAACGAATCTCACCTTATCTGAATTGCAATGTGGGCAGGTTACATTGCCATGCCAACGACTATCACGAATCTTCTCAAACGCTTTCTTTTCGTCTGAGAAGAACATAACTGCTTCCATCAATGTTCGTGGTTCTTTGTTGCTCATGACACTAGTATACCAGGTATTTGCTGTGTGTAGTATATTATTGCCTTCTTTCCGATAGTGACCATTGGAATCGTGATTGTGTTGTTTGTGATTAGTGCGTTCGTTTTCTTCAAAGCGTTGCCATTGATTAAGAAGACTTTTGGGAAAACATCAAAAGATAAGACGTAGGGTCGTGGTGCCTTTTCAAGTACGATTCTGATGTTCTATGAGCAAGCTTAAGCTGATTCCTTACCAACCTGATCGGGTTGAGAGAGATGCATCGAGAGAAATCTTGACGAAAGATTTTGCGATTGCGTCGGCTCGTCGGTCGGTTCGAATGTTCTCGACCGATCCAGTTCCCAGAGATCTTATTGAAACGGCGATCAAGATTGCCGGAACAGCTCCGAGTGGAGCCCATCAACAGCCATGGCAATTCGTATTGATTGGGGACCAACAAATCAAGGAGCAAATTAGGGAGAGAGCTGAGGTTGAGGAGCGGGAGTTTTACGAGAGACGAGCACCGAAGGAGTGGCTCGAAGCGTTGGCACCGCTTGGTACTGACTTTGAGAAATCGCACATTGTGGATGCCCCGTGGCTTATCGTCGTTTTTCGTCGGGACTATGATGTGCTCGAAGATGGAACTCGTTTGAAGCACTACTATATGACTGAGTCGGTCGGAATTGCGGTTGGGTTCTTGATTCAGGCGCTTCATCGAGCCGGTCTTGCCACTTTGACGCACACACCATCCCCAATGACATTCCTTCGGGAAGTTTGCGATCGACCTTTGAACGAGAAGCCGTTCGTGTTGATGCCAGTTGGCTATCCGGCAGAGGGATGTCAAGTTCCTGACATTTATCGAAAGGATCTGACCGAGATTCTGACCGTATTTTGAGTGTTCGTGTAAGAAAATGAATTTGCGTTCGTATCACGGAGCATGAATAAATTCGAGGCAGCAAAATCGAGCGATCAAGCTCGCTTCGAGACATTATTAAGCGATCATCGACGGATCATTTTGAAAGTTGTCAGTGGCTTCACTTGGCAACCAGAAGATCAACAAGATCTTGCGCAGGAGATAAGGGTCCAACTTTGGCGAGCCTTCCCAAAATACGACTCCAAGCGAACTTTTTCGACTTGGATGTATCAGGTCGCGCTCAACACGGCGATTTCATGGTCCCGTCAAGCCAAGCTTTACAAACTTCGGATTTCCCATGTCGAATCTTTGAATGAGATTCCGGCTGAGCCGCAGCCGGAAGAAGATGATTCGCACCGACTCTATTCTCTCATCGAGGGTCTTGACGAACTTAGCCGAGCGCTTCTTTTGCTTACCATTGATGAAAGAACCCATGCCGAAATTGGAGAAATCTTGGGTATTTCTCCGGGGAATGTCGCCACGAAAATCAGCCGACTCAAATCCAGTCTCAAGCTTGAAGTCGCCTCAACAAATTTATCTGAAGAATAGGAACAAACAATGGAAATACAAGAATTATCATCTGCCTTTGCCGCTCTCGAAACAAGAGTCGAGAAATCAGTAAGTCAACAAAGTGACTTGAGAAATCAGATCAATGAATCTAGACTACTCACGATCAAAGGGAAGACTCAGCGGTCACCGGCGTGGGACATTGCAGTTGCTGGTTTGGTACTTGTCGCTACCGGCGGGTTTTTCGCAGACAATTTTAAGGACTTGCAACAAGTTCCTTTAACGGGCTTACCCGGAGTGATTGTTTTTGCGCTCGGCATCTTTACAATTCATGTGAGCGTCCGCCAGTTAATTTTATCCTCTGAGCTTGACTACGCCAAGCCAATGGTCGAGACGCAATTGGTTCTGGCAAAGTTGAGAATGCTACGGGTTCGATCGACTCAGTGGATTTTCGTCAGCGCGTTTGTTCTTTGGTTTGTGTTTCCAATTTTGCTGGGGCAGATGATCCTCGGCGCAAAGTTCATGTTGGCAATGAATCCAGCTTGGATTGCGGCGAATATCGTCTTTGGGTTGGCGATGGTGCCAGTGATCAATTGGATTATGATGAAGTCGAAGCACGCGAAATCAATACAGGACGAATTCGCGGGAAAGGACGTTCGAGAGGCGGAGGAGTTTATCGTGCAAATCGCTGAGTTCCAAGCTAGTTAGGCTTGGAACTCTCAATGTCTAAGCCTATCCTTTTTTGTCTTTTTCGATCTGATCGACGAGAGCCTGGATGACCTCAAGAGCATTTCCTCTAGGCAAGTCAGGGTTTGCGGCTTGATAATCAAGAATGACTTGCTTGGCTTTTGCGCAATGGGCGAGTGACTTGTCGAAATCCTTGAGTTGGTGATACATTCTTGCACCGTTTAAGTGGGGGTACCAATTTGCCGGGAATTGATCGGACGTTAACTCGGAAATCAGCCACTTGCATTGCTCAGGAGCCACTAGGCAATTGACTCTTGCAAACGAAGACAAGTTACTGCGGTTATCCTCAGAAGCACTCATTTTGGTCAAGCATTGTGTTTTCCAAGCGGCAAAATCTTCGAGGGCCAACCATTTGAATCGCAAGTCCGCCCCAACGTCCTTTCCTTCTGGTTGCGATTCTAGTTTTGCTAACCGTGACTTTGCATCACTTCTATTGCCGGAATCATAGAGTTTTTCGATCGCCTCCAATTCGACTTCGCGGATTCGAGCCGTTTCTTGTCGAGCAATTCGCTTGTCGAATTTTTCTCTCGCTGCCTTAACGTCAAACTTGTCGGCGAGAATATCAGTCAGAGGTTTTTCGGCACTCATCGGGTGACCGATCCACATTATTGTGTTGTTTTTGATGATAAATGCAGTTGGAATTCCGGTTTGCTTGGCTGCGTCCATCCATGACTTTGCCATTCCGGTCTTGTTTCCGCTATAGGCGACCGTGTAGTCCATTTTCGCCCCCATCTTTGCAACAAAGTATTGGACTTTCTTGTCGTCGTTATCTTCCAGAATGCTGACCCCAATAAATCGGGTCTTATCAAACTTCTTGGCAAGGTCGGTGATATGAGGGATGGACTCCATACATGGACCGCACCAGGTTGCCCAGAACTCGACAACGTAGGTTTCATTTGGCTTAAATGATTTGATCGGTTCGCCTTTGACCCACGTTTTGATTTCAAGTTTTGGTACTGGTGAGCCAGGACCGATATAGGTATCAGTACGAGCAAGGGAGCCGGCAGTTAGGGCCAGGAACGCAAATAGGGAAACAAGCAACTTCATTTTGATTAGCCTCTCATTTAGTACTTCTGTTACTGTACCAAAAGTTCCCTGCTATTAACCAGGAATTGGCTGACCAAGCCAATCAACATCAAGATTGTTCGCAATTAGTATTTCGGTTAGCTGCCCAATGTGCCCATGCAGGTGCCGGAGGCTGAGGATCATGAGCTCTAATCGGGTTACTTCGGGATACCAATTGTAGCCAGAGTGGGGAGCAGTTAGGTCCAGAGCTTCGAGTCTAGGTTCCACTAAACTTACGATCAAGTCAACGTATTCGAGCATCTCTGTTTTCGTATAAGCATCCATGACGGGAGTTTCTTCGCCTTCTAGCCAGGAGCACTCTTTTCGAGCTTTCGGCCACGGCACATATGAATCGAGATCTTCATAGAGATAGAGGTGAGCGTAAAGTGCGGCATGATAGGCGATACGCCAATAGTTTCGAGGGTGAGTGCCGGAAGTCCAGACATCATCTGGGCATCTTTCGATTGCTTGATGAAGCATGGATAGGCTGGCATAGTGCTGGCGTTTGAGTACTTCTTTGACGTCGGTTCTCATGGTGTCACTATCATACGCCTGGGATAAGCCCTTTGAGTTCCCGCAACAACCGCAACTTAGTCTGATGAGAGTCCGTACTAATTGCTGCAGTATCCAAAATGATGGCTTCGAGTTCGGCAACAATTGACCCAAAAAGACGGCGGCGGACTCGTATCGTTAGAATATTCTTTGCTGTGTGGGGCACCATTGCATTGGGAGTCCTGTTCAACCAATTCCGAACTCAAAACGTGGACGCCAGATTTCTGAGTGGCTCTGATTCAGTAGTCGTTGTAGCCGACGGAGCAAGTCTGGAATTTCACCCTACAGAACAGCACTCAACAGGCGTCTTGTTCTTTTGCGGATCTGGGGTTGAAGCCGATGCTTATGCACCCATGCTTCGTCCAATTGGTGACCTTGGATACACAACAATCATCGTGAAGCTACCGGGTAGATTTGCGATGCTGCCGGGTCAGAAAGAGATAGTTTTGGAAACTGCTCAGAAGCTCATTAAATCTCAACCAGAAATTAGAAAGTGGGTCATTTCTGGGCACTCGCTTGGAGCCGCACTTAGTTGTAAGTTTGTTCAAAAGTTTCCCGAGTCAAGTTCTGCCTTAGTCCTCGTTGGCACTACTCATCCAAAGGAAGACAACTTTTCTGGACTTACTATTCCGGTAACGAAAGTTTTTGGCTCGGTCGACGGCGTCGCGCCGGTCGAGAAAGTTGATGCCAATCGAAGTTTGCTGCCACTCGCAACGAAGTGGATTAAGATCGAAGGAGCAAACCATTCACAATTTGGAAATTATGGACATCAGTTGCAAGATGGGAGTGCAACCATTTCGCGGGAAGCTCAGCAGTCATTAGTGCGAGAGGAAATTCTCAATCTGCTTAAGCAACTTGATATTCGTTAGGGCAAGTATTGGTATCCGGGACAACCCAGATACCAATACTTTCCAGAGTGGCTAAGCTTTCCGCTTTGCCGTTCGTCGCCGATTAAGCACTGCAAAGCATCCGATTGCAAGACCGAGAATACTAGCTGGCTCTGGCACAGGCTTGAGCATATAGTTGGATGTTGCTCCGTTGAACTTTCCGGACCCAACAATGTAGCCATTCTCGTTCACGTCGTACGCCTCGTCAAGGTCCCATCCGGAATTTTGATCAATCAAACTGTTGAGGTCTACAAGTCCCGTATTTTGTGTCCATCGCACAGCCTGATGCCCAAGAGAAGCTCTATTGGAATTGCCATACCCAACTACAACTCCACTGTTTGCGATGCTGGTGAAACTCATGTCTTGGTAGCCGGCAACATTTGAAAAGGTCTCCGTTCCCAACTCAGGATTGAAAATGAAGGACCAAATGTTATTGTCTTGCCCCCTGAAGATGCCGACCGCACTTCCTTGATCATTAATTTTGCCAGCCGTGCTATGTGCCGCACCGTTGATCGAGGCATGAAGATCTTGAACCGTTTGATTGTTGTAAAAGAGAGTTGCTCTTTGAACTCCATTTACGTACGCATAACCAGATGTTGTATTTGCGTCATTAATGCTATTTGCTTGAGACGATTCCCCGTTGGTATAACCCGGGATCAGAAACCCTCCGAACTGAATTGTCCAACCAGCTGCATGTGTATTGTTTTGGGATAATCCCATACTTCCAACCATGTGTCCCTGATTGTTTATTCCAAACGTTTGGCTATCTTGGAACCAGTTTGTTGGCTCGTTATACCAAAGCCCATGAGTCCCTGGTCCCGGAGACCAATGCCGGAAGCCCTTTGTGTGTCCATCTTCAGTAAACGATCCAACCATAAATCCATCGTCGTTTATGTCGTTTATGGTGTAATCATCCTTTCCCCATACGTTCATGTTCTCCATAGCCTGACCTTCGGACCATCGGAATCCGGTGTGGACACCTTGGGAATAAGACCATCCAACCACAACGTTATGATTGTTGATTGCTGCGGCTCGGCCGAACGATAGACCCGGAAGGTTGCCGATGTTTACGACTTCGTACTCTTGTTCTGCGAAAGCAGTAGAAACAGCTCCGACCACGAAGAAAGAGAGAACTAGTTTAGTGATTTTGTGTGCCATGTTGTTGCTCCAAAGAAATTATTATACACGGAAATATCAATAAATCCGATTATACAATTGAAAGGGCAAAAAAAGGGGACTCAAGACCTACGCTTGCTTTCCTGCTGAGTTGGAATCGAGAGAATGGCCATCTGGACCCGGACAAATTCTCCCTCGCTTCTTGACTCAATATTTGATTCCGAAAGCTCATGAATAACGTTTTGAAGTTCGGTTACGGCAAGCTTTAGCCTCAAAGCCCGCTCTCGATCTACAAACAGCGTGTGAAATTTTAAGATCAAGAAATCTGCGAAGGCAGGATCTTTTTCTAGGGCATCGTAAAAGGCATCATGTTGTCGCTCAGCTTGCCTCATTTGCCCCTTAAATCGAAGCTTATACTGCTCAATTGACTCGGGAGTTTGATCTGCAAGCATGAAGCGAGTTAGCCTACCAGCATGAACAAAAAGAGTTTCAGTTCGAGATCTTCGCTTTCGGGTTCCAGCGGAAATGACCAATCCTACGTCCAGTAGTTTCACGATCTGCTCTCCAACACTAGCTGGACTTCGACCTATATCCATCGCAACTTCTCTCGCTGAACGTGCATCAACCGGACTAAGTGAGCCAAAGACTTCGCTGCAGGCGACGGAGATTAACGTTTGGATTTGCTCAATATTTAGCTTTGTGACTTCTGCTTGGCCTGGGAATCGTGGATCCATATGCGGAAATACTCCTTTTGTCGATCATACCATGTTAAGAATATGTGTTTGGGAATTGGAAGTATTGGCATAAAGAAGACTTGAGCCTTCCGGTACGAAAGTCTCTTTGGAATTCCCTTACCTAGCCACTAGGCAAGGGAATTCCAAATGATAGCATTAACAGTCGCATATCAATGTCGGTTAGTTCCGAGAGGTTCATTAAAGTAGACTCATGCCCGTTTATAGACTGCTTCAACTGCCCATTCCGCTTCGCCTTGCGGAGTTAGATTCTCCATTTTCATGGTTAATTTGTCGCTAGTCAGTTTGAATTCGATCGTCCAGCCCCAGACTTCTTTTCCCGCGGCGTAAGTACCTTTGGTTTTAACGGATCCATCGGCGGCCTCGGTCCCGACCAAGTGCATTACTGCCGTATTCTGGTGCCAAGAGTCTGACCATCCCAGTTGAGCAACTTTTGACTTGCCGTCCATACAAACAAGGATTGATCCTTCCTGTCGTTTGCCTTCATATTGCCAGGTGTACGTTATGGTCGAGAACGCGTGGTGTTCGTCGGTGTCGACGTGTAAGAAAGAGGCGGACTCTGCGATGCGTTTTTCGGGAGGGAGCCAAGATTGGTTCAACTTGGAACTTCCAAACCAAGAACCGTTTGCATCAAGGATCGATTTTGGAATTGCCATACAGTGGAATATTATCACTAAACTAGCTAATTCGGCAATCGAACTCTTCTCATGGCCGTATGGTCAGCAATTCGGTTCGTGACATCGGTGAAGTCATATGGAAACTGAAATGTTGAATACCAACTCAAATCTGGCTTTAGCTCGAAGTCCTCGTTAAAAAGTCCATTGAAAAGAACCCTGAATGAATTCACAGGTGTAATTGACGGATAAAGGTGTTTGCGTACAGAATCTGGGACATAGAAGGCACTTAGATTTGGAAAGCATTCATTCAAATCTGTCCTTGAAAGTGAATTTTGGTCCAGTCTCAGTTTTGATCCATGGTCTCCTTGAATCAGAATGACGGGCTTTTCGCCACTAGAACTTAGGACTGAATCAATTGCTTTTATCATCAGTTTTCCAATGTATTCCGCCTGCCCGACGTAACCAAGTTTATAGTCATTGGCGCTTGAAACATGCTCGATAAAATCACTACCGTCCCAGAAACCATAGAAGCCTTTATGTGGCAAAAGTTGTCCATTGGATCCAAAAACGAAAGGTGGATGGGGTGCTAGAATATGAGCCACCGTAAATTTCGGTTTGATTTCAGTGCCCCTAAGTGATGAGATTGAGTCGAAAGCGGCTAATATCTCTTCACGCCTCCTCAAAAATTGAGAACTTCGGACATTTTCGTAACTTGCAAACGGAGTCTTTTGCAGAATTGCTGACTCTAGCAATGTCATTCCTGATCGAGTCCGAAGATTGACATCAGCACTTTCAAATTGAAGTGGAGGAAATCCTGTCGTTATTGCACTAAATGTGTAGCCCATTGCTTTTAAGTATTGAGCGGCAGCACTGTGATTAATGAGCTCACCCATCGGCAATCTGCTCGTGTCTTTGGCACTAACTTTCGTCAAAAGTGCTTGAATGAAGTCGAAATTGAGTGATGAGCCCACTGAAAGTTCGGTCTGGCAATAATTTGAACGGGAGTCCTTTGCAACATAAAAACCCCTCTCTTCCAAGGCGTTGATAAATGTACTATTGTCGAACCCTAGTGATCTCTTTAGAGAGTCGTTGCGACCATAGCCATCCAATATGACATAGATTATGTCTGGACGGTGAAAGTCGCTTTTTGAACTTGCAGCCAGAGAATGTAATTGCTCTGGACGTAAGCTAAGGGCTTGGAAATAGCCGAAACAAACTTGGACAGCTGATGTCACTATCAAAGCGATGCTAAGCACATTTGCGAACCTATGCCACTTAAATTTCCACGCGAAAATGCACGCCAGAATTACGGTAGCCGAACCCCAAATGAAAAATTCAAATTGTCTTGGAATGAAGAAGAATCGAGCTATTTCTTGAAATTCCTTGAAAAGGAAGCTCATGGCTACCGCGACAGTTGAAAAAATCGCTCCTCGATGAAAGTCCTTCAACCCAAATCCTAATGCTAGCCAAAGAACGATTGAAATCAATAGGACAATGACTACAGGTCGAATCACTGTCACTATGGGAATCATGTTCAAATTGGCAGAATAGATTGACAAAACTGGGAACATCGAAAAGAAGACTGGATACACAATTTTAGTTCGGAATTCACCTGACTTATGGTGGTTCTGCTCTTCCACTATGCATTCCTCCGCATTAGATAAACAATGCGACTTGTACCGACGACAGCTTGCTTTTCTACGATCTTGAAGCGATTTCCGAATGCGAGTTCAAACCCTTCGACATGGTAGTTCAAAAAAATGTCTTGCCGAGCCACCAGCATTCGTTGAATCTGAGAGTCCTCCTTTGGTACAAATTCAACGATGAGCCATTCTCCGATTTTTGAAAAGTAATCTGCAATCTTTGGAAGTGGGACATTGTTTCCAATAGCGAGGTGGTGTACCAGCGCAAGAGCCAATACGACTCCGCAGGAAAACCGGTCAACCATGGAATCACGTTCTTCACCAGCCCAACCGTAGTTTGGAGTTGGATTTCTAAGATCCTGTAATAATGGTAAAAGAGTTCTTACCGGAGATGATTTTGTCCGAATATAGCACTTTTCAACGGCCGCTGGATCTACGTCAAGGGCGATTACCTTATGACCTTTGTTTACCGCAAACTGGCTAAACTCGCCGTTGTTTGCTCCGAGATCACAACAAGTTCGAACAGTTGGAGGGAGCATGTCAAGATAGGACTCAACAAGCAATCCTTTGTTTACGAACGATTCTGCTGAGTAGTTAGTTGATAGATAATAGTCCCCCCACTCGGTACCGGTTGCTCTCCAAGTGAGTTTTTCAATGGTCGAACACAGACTATCAACGAGAGCCAGAATTCCGGTCTTGGTAACGGTCGGTACTTTCTCGGCGCGCCTCATTTGGCCACTTCTTGATTGTGCGATGGCGTGCAGATGCAAGTGGGCAAACAGCCCTGGAGATAACTTTGACTTCAATGGGAGGAGCTTCAATGCTAGGTCAAGGGGGATTCCGTCAAGGTTTGATTGAAGGAGAGAGCTGAGACGAATATCAACTTTTGCCATGAGGGCCAATGGGGCAAGGAAGTGCTGACAAAATTGCTTGTAGGCAATCCAAGGCTTTCCTTCTTCATAACCTACAAATGAAAGCGTATCAATGAAAACCGGGCGACTTCCAACGAATTGAATGTTGTATGCACTGGCATCCTTCAAAATCATTTCTTTACCAATAGCTAAGGACATAATCTCAAGAGTCAATAAAGCAGCGTCCTTTAACTGACTAAAACACCATTCGTGTGGATACGAAATTGTGTCTACCCGCTCAGGTTGAAGAACCATCTCCGATAGAGAATTGGCCGCTAGATCAGAGCTAGCCTTAGCGAAATTTACTACCAATCCCCTGCTTACCAGTTCATCATGAAGCCCCGATCTTAGGAGCAAATCAATATCTTTCGAAAAGCCCTTGTTGACTTGACGATATAGAATTCCTTCACGCTCAAAAACGAAGCCACCAGGATCGCGAAATGAAGATGAGAGAGCGATGCTCTCGATCATATTCCAGTTGGCTTTGAATTTCGATTTCGTAGCTTCGTAAAGAACTCGACGATTCTTGCCCACTGGGTCTTTGCTGTATATATTGCCGTGACACTGCTTGCAATCAACATTTGAAACATTAAGCTTCCTGACCCACCGTCAAGATACGCTAACGGTGGAAAAGATGTGAGATGGTGAATGGTGTCTGGATTCATATATCGCTACACGCAGAGTTTGATCAATGGTTCACCCTGAATGTTGGTACTTATTCAATTCATATGAGTTACCTATACGAATCTGACACGAAGGGCTCGGCTATTCGTTTTTCGGTCGGAAGGCAAGATTGGTTAACTTAGAATTTCCAAATCGAGAGCCTTGCGTCAAGGATTGAGTGGATGTCTTTGTTTCAGGCACCCTTTGTCTGGGTTTGATCGTAATATGGTGAATATCTATGATCATCTGTTCATTCTTGTTATCTGCTCTGACGTTTCAGGCGAGGATGGTATCGCCTTACGCTCAGCTGAGGGAGGCTTACGTAAAGTTAGACCCAGTTGCGGCAGCAAACGCATACGCCGAAAACGCAGTTTACAAAGAAGCTTTTGCTGGTTTCCCAAGCGTTACCCGAACTGGAAAGCTAGAAATACAGCGAGGCTTTGCAACCTTTTTTGGGTCATTGGCCAAGCCAAATAGGGAAACAAAACTTGACGTTAATTTTCGACTTACGAGTTCAAAAGAGGGTGACGACTCCGGCATTTATCGGCTTCGGGTCGGTTATTCAGGTCAAAAGCAGTTTGCAAATTACTACGGCTCGTTCCATACCAAAATTGTCGATGGGAAATTTATCTTGGACTCGTCATCGAATGGGACCGTTGCTGACTTTGAAAACGCGACGGGGCCGGTACTCATCAATCCTGACGATGAGACGTTAGATGCATCGTACTATGACCAATTGATAGGAGAATTTGTCGGCAAGGACGTCACTTCCATATTGGTAACCCGGTCAGGAAGGCGACTATGGGCGCTTAATGAGTCGACAAATCAGTGGAGGGGGCTATCGCGAGAAAGTGGGATGGTTTGGAAAGCACCGAAGGACAATGTATTGGGATCGACATTATCCGATACCTACGTCTTTTCCTCTCAAGGACGTGAGGTAAAAATAGTCACACCCTCGACCACCATTCAGCTTCATAAAGCGGAAAATGTCAAGCGTGAGCCAGTGCAGTTTCGTTCAGGAAAGTTGATGCTGTCAGGAGAAATTTTACGACCAACCAAATCGAAAGTTCCGTTACCGGCGGTTGTGATTATTCATGGCTCGGGCGGGCAAGATCGTCACGGGTATGCATCTGTCATTGAACTGATCGCAATGCAGTTTGTTCGGTCAGGATATGTTGCCTTAACTTTTGACAAACGAGGTTTTGGGTTGTCGGAGGGTGACCTGGGTTCGGCGGGATTTCCTCAATTAGCTGAAGACGTTCGTTCAGGGGAAGCATATTTGCGGACTCGATCTGATGTAAGAAAGGATTTTGTTGGATATGCAGGTTCCAGTCAAGCTGGATGGATTGCGGCCCAAGCAATTGCGGACAAAGGTCAACCCGCATTTGTCTTTTTGCTTGGTGCAGCCGGTGCCGCCAGCACGGTTGAAGAACAAAATCTGTATAACACTCGCATTCGAATGGAAACTGCGAACATTTCCCAGTCAAACATTGCACTTGCACTAGATCAACAGCGAGCCTTTTTTGCCGCGCGACGTGACCGCTCCGTTGAACCAAATTTAGCCAAGATTTCAGAGCGAGCCAACCAGCATTCCGAATTGAACGGTTGGTTGTTTCCCGCGACGGCAACGCCGGGGTCCGAGCCAGATTGGTATGACGTTCTAGACCCGGACTTCGATCCTTTGCCCATATGGCGAAGCTACAAAGGGAAATCACTTTTCGTGTTTTCTAAGTTCGATGACTCTACCGATACTTCTTTGGTCACGAAGCGACTTGCGACATTACCGAAATCGAAGCATCGAGAAGTCAAAGTCCTGCCGAAGTCTCAACATCTTGGGTTGATTGCTGAGTCCGTTAAAGTGACTGATTTCGAGCATGTTTCCTCATTTGATCCTATGTTGTGGCCCCAGTTAAGATCGTGGGCTAAGCGCATTGCTTCTCTTCGCTAAGCTCAGTTGTTCATAAACTTGCGATGGTATCCTTGCTTAACGGTGACAATTGACTCTCTGATCTTCGATCTTGATGGGACGCTGTGGGACACATGCGCTCAATGCGCAATTGCGTGGAACAACGTTTTGGTGGCAGAAGGCATTGAGTACCGAAATATTTCTGCGGATGACGTTCGGGCTGTCACGGGGAAACCCCACGAAGAGTGCATTCGATTGACCTTTCGTGACTTGACCGAAGAGCAAGTTACAAGGATATCCAATGCTACGATGATTGAAGACAACCGAGTCATTGAGCAGCAAGGGGGAGCGCTGTACGAGGGAGTTTTGGCGGGACTTGACGTCCTTCGGAATAGATTTCCGCTATTCATCGTGAGTAATTGCCAATCTGGCTACATCGAGACATTTCTCCGTCTCAATAATTTGGAGTTCGCTTTTGAGGACATAGAATGCTGGGGAAACACCGGACTACAAAAAGGAAAGAACCTTAAAAGTATTATTGATCGAAATGAGTTACTCAACCCGTTGATGATTGGCGATGCGGAGGGAGATGAGATTGCAGCTCGAGAGTGTTCCATTCCCTTTGCTTATGTTGAATACGGTTTTGGTACCTGTATTTCGCCCGAATTTCGATTTGCTTCCTTCCCAGACTTGGTTAACCGGCTCTGACTTTGACTCCATGGGAGTGTTGACAGTTTGGGTTCAACCGGTAATTGCGCTTGCAGTTATTTGAGTTCAAACGGGGAATCTTAGTCATTGGTAGTTGAATCGCAAGATTCAGTAACTGAGGGGAACCGTAGACGAATGAAACTAAGACAAAGACTCATGTTGATCCTTGTGTCAACTACAGCATGTCTGATTTTTGTGCTCCTTCAACTCTCTTCCAGCGGGATGATGGGGAGCTTTGAAGCCCTGGAACAAAAGGAAGTCAAGAAAAACGTCATGCGGGTGCAAGATGCCTTCGACCAAAAGGTTGCCGAACTGCACGGAAAATCAACCGACTGGTCGAGTTGGGACGATTCTTATCAATTCATGATTGATCGCAATCAGGCTTACATTACTTCGAATCTTGATGTCGTCAATATGAAAGTCGACGCCATCATTTTTGTTGGTGACAACGCAAAAATATTTCACGCGAGGTCGCTGAAGAGGAATAAGGACATACCTCAACCTGATCCGGGAGTCCTCGTCAAGAAGCTCAGCTTTGTTCGTCATATCGAAGGTCAAGCAAACGACAAAAGCGCTGCCTCCGGGTTGGTGCTTCATAACGGCATGCCTACGATCATCAGTATAAGACCCATTTTGCCTTCGGCCAACAAAGGCGCCCAACGTGGCTGGCTCGTATTCGCTTCTTACTTAAAACCAGAAGACATTGCGGGCATCGCCAAGAGCGCTCACCTCGGCTTGAAGCTCTTTTCGGTTGAAAGCCACGAAGCCCTGCCTAAGCCCGTTCAAAGCGCATTGCCTTTTCTGAAATCCTCGAATGACGTCATTGCACGACCCCTTGATGGCGACAAGATTCATGGATACACCTACCTAAAAGATATTAATCGCAAGCCAATTCAAATTGTTCAGACCGGCGAAACTCGGGAAATCTACGTACAAGGACAAGACGAAACGCAATTCCTTGTCCGTATCATTGCGTTTGCCGGAAGCGCATTCTCTCTCGTAGTCCTATTGGTTATCGAACGTAACATTATCGCTCGCCTTGGCGCATTATCAAAGCAAGTCGATATCATTCGGTCAGAGTCTGATCTCACTCAGCGAGTTGAAACGAGCGGTGAAGACGAGATTTCATCGCTCAGCGTCAAGATCAATGAAATGTTGGGGGGGCTTGAAGTTAGCACGAACGAACTCCTGAAAAGCAAAGACGAATTGCGACGCCACAGCGAGAATCTTGAGTCGACCGTGCTTGAACGCACTCAGGAGATTGAGCATCTTGCTTATCACGACAAACTAACTGGCTTGCCCAATCGTGCCCTTTTACTTGATCGCATTGACTTAGCCCTGAAACGGGATCTTCGAAACCAAAAAGGGACGGCAGTCATGTTTATCGACCTTGACAACTTTAAGCTAGTTAATGACAGCCTTGGGCATAGTTTTGGTGACGAACTCCTTATCGAAATCAGCCAGATACTCTCAGAAGCTATTCGCCCAGGTGATACCGTTGCCCGTATCGGTGGGGACGAATTTACCATTTTGCTTGAGGACCTTGAATCGGTTGATGTCGCTCAAGAGGTTGCGAGGCGGATTCTCGCCGAGATGAAACACCCTATCCTGCTTGGAAACCGAGAAACGTTTGCGGGTGCAAGCATCGGGATTGCTTACCACTTGGTTGGGGAGATATCAGCCGATACGCTTGTTATGCATGCAGACACAGCGATGTATCGGGCAAAAGCTGCTGGGAAGTCCAGCTACGTTACGTATGACGAATCAATGCATGACGATGCGATTGATCGACTTGAATTGGAAACATCGATGCGAAAGGCACTTGGGAATGGGGAAATTTTTGTTGAGTATCAGCCGCTCATTGACCTTAACTCAAACAAGATGGTTGGTGCTGAAGCTTTGGCAAGATGGCAACACCCCATGCGAGGTCTGGTTTCGCCGGGCGTATTCATTCCGATAGCGGAAGATACGGGTCTCATCATCTCAATTGGTTACTGGATTCTTGAGCAAGCATGCCTTCAAGCAAAGTCTTGGAGAGTTGATCATGAGATTCCAGACTTCACGATGAGCGTCAATTTGTCGGGCA
>JAYVHY010000360.1:0-15319 GCA_043770615.1 Armatimonadota bacterium
AAAGGTTTGAATGTAGTCGCTGAGCGGGCGATGATAATTGTGAACTTTGATCCCGTTCCACTCTGAAACAATCCGTCGCGAGTTGGCATAGTTATCCATGAGCCAACCGACTTTGTTTCCAGCTGCGTCGAACTCCCAAAACCGTTCAGACGCGGTATTCATTCCGGTTAGATTGACGATGACGCATTGGCCGCCTGGTTTCAAGACTCGAAATGCTTCTGCCACGGCAGGAGCAAATGGTTCGATGTCGATGAGTACGAGATAGAAAAGCACGACGTCAAATGTGTTGTCCGAAAAAGGGAGACTCTCGCCTCGGCAATGAACGTAGGTCGTGCCGCCACCAATCGCGATTGCATTATGGAGGAGATTCTTAGAAGGGTCAACTCCGGTAGTAATGGCACCTCGTTCGGCGAGTTGGCGCGAAAAACGTCCCTCACCACAGCCAATATCGAGCACTCGCGTGTTGGTGACGTCACCGAGGACTTGCCAAACTCTAGGGTCCATGAATCGGCGAGATTGGTCTCCGTGCTTGCCAAGGTGGTTGACCCAGGCGGATGCAGAATCTTCCCACAGTTGAATATCGGTGGATGGGTTCGAAAGGCCGAAGTCACTGGACATCGGTAGAGAGTACCGTTTGAAGGCGGGTTCGGTAATTCGAAGGTTTGCCCGGGATCATTTCTCATGTAACATGGATTACAAGAGACGAATGCCGATTTGCAGTTTAGCCTTTCTCATCACTTTTCTTAGTGCCGATCGAATTTGGCCGGGGTTCTATTCGTTAAGTGAGGTTGCCAAAACTCTCACTGCACAAGGCATCCCGGTGTCTGTCAATAAATCATGTGCCGAAGATCGATACGTTCTTTCTTCCGGCGACATGCCACTCGATAAGTTTGTTGCCCTACTTGAAGCCGATTCTCGCCTAACGTTAGAAACATCTGCAGACGGAACGATTGAGATTTCTCGGAGCAAGACGAGTCTTCAATCCGAACAGCGAATCTTCAATGGGCTCATTTCGCTTCGCAGAACGGAGCTCCAGAGCTTCTTGAGTCGAACGGCATCGGAGTTTCGAACTCTCGCGTCGCTCCCGCCGGACGAAAGGGCGCAACGGACCGAAACTTACGCGATCAAGAGTTCGGATCCGATCGTTCAAGCGAGCAACCAAATTCTTTTTGTCAACAACATATCGGGTGACTGGCCCTATCATTTTTTCTCGGTGCCACTCGCTTGGTTGAACCAGAATGACTCCCTTTTGAGCCGAGTTTGGATTCATTCAACCGTGTTTGAATCCTATGGGCTGATCGATCCAGGCGGATATATGCTCAACGCGATCAAGATCATTCGAGAGGGTGGTCCAATTCGTAACCAAGACGAGATGTTCGCCGAGGCAATGCAGCGGCCATTATCGGCGACGGTTCGATTTGATCCGCTATCCGAAAGGATGCTTTTCCTGTTCATGAACTCTGAATTTCCCCACGCCAAACAACCCTTTTGGGAAAAGAAGGGTTTTTTTCCGTCTTTTGTACCGGCCACTCGAACGCTTCGAAACGTCTTTTCAACTTCAGAACGTGAAGCGTATGAACAGCGGGTTATCGCCACTAAACAGATTCCGGTGGTTCCAGTAACTAGTACCTTGGTCGGTGTGACGGTCAGCCTGTCGGATGTCCTGATAAGTTCTTTGGCGGAATCATCGGTTCCGGTTGTTTATTATGTTTCGCCAATGCAGGATTATCGCTCGGTCGTCCAAAAGGGCGACACGCTTCAAAAGCTTTTCGACCGTTTGAATCAGCCGAGTACGGAAGATGTGATGCCAGAAGGATATCGAACCAGCATCTTTGGGAAGGAAAATCCGCCCGACCCTTCTCAGGGATCAGTTGAACCCATACGACCTTTTCCGATTCAACGGCTTACTGCTATACAGATTTCAGGAGCCTTTGTACTTCGCAACGAACGACGCTTTTATGATCAGGCCTGCAGTAAGCAATTGCTTACACTCGGAGCCGAGTTGTCTCATCATCGAACTGACCATCAAACGGTTCCACTTCGCGAGCTGATGCGCGTGATGGCTGAATTTGATAACCTGAGCACTGTTCCGGGCGTGGTGCCGTTGAGTGTCGGAGACTATTGCAATCCTTACGATTTGCTGCCATTTGCCCGCCTCGCGTTGCGGTCACCAAAGTTCCAGGAGTTTTTAGAGTCCGTTCCGACCTCGGAAGAGCGCGAAATCAAGCTCCGGTCCCTTGAGCCAAAGACTGTTGAGAAATTCAAGGACGATTGCTTGAGAAGTTGCGAGTCGGTTATCCCCTCATATTCGCCAGTGACCTTTGCGGGCATTGACTTGCAGAACCTTATTCAGTCCGGACACACCACGGGAATGATGGTCAGAGCCACCCGAAATTCGAAAACCCAGTTGACCATTGAGCTCATATCGACGAGTACCGTTCTCCGCGCGATTGTGCAGAACGTCGAACTTTAGACCCACACGTTCCCGATCTCCGGCATCTTGGGTGCCAGAAATTGAGTTAACACTTTACGGTAATCATTGACCGGTTTGAGGTCTCCAACCGAATCCAATTGATGTTTCTCTAGCCCGGGCCAATCGCCGTGAATCTTGCCGCCATCGACATCCCCAAACGCCATCATGACGCTTGCCCGACCGTGATCCGTACCCAAAGAGGCATTCTCTTCGACCCGACGACCGAATTCGGTCATGACGATCAGGGTGATTTCTTTCGCTTTTGGACCGAGGTCGGTTAGGAAGGCATCAACTGTGGTTGCGACGCTGTTAAGGTTATTCGCATGAATTCCGATGTTGCCTCCTTGCGCAAAATGAGAGTCCCAACCGGTGTCTTCGAGGCAGGCAATCTCAAGACCGAGATCGGATTTTAGGAGGCTCGCGACTTCGCGGAATCCTTGTCCAATATTGGTTGCGGGATACGCGGCACCGTTACTCGCTTTGTAATTTTTTGGATCTAGCTTTTCGATCTTGGCGAGGGCTTCGAGGGTTTGGGCACCTGCGCCGTGGACTAAGCTTTGAGTCTGAGAGCCGTGGCTACTGTATTGACCTTTAAGCATTTCGAGGAATTCCTTGTCGGTATTGAGCTGGAAGTCGCTAATGCTTTGGACGACCAAAGGTGACGGAGCTCCTCGAAATGAATCAGGCATCGTATTAGCCCAAGCTACTGCTCTCAACGGCGTGTCATCTTGGGACTGAGTCTTGTTGAGGTATCGAGCCAGCCAACCACTTGGTTCACCCGAAATGCCGTTCGATGCGCCTCGTTCCATTGCTGACATGGCTTCGAAGTGGCTGCGAGTCATGTCTTGTGATCCAACTGCATGAACCAGCGCCATTGTGCCTTGGTCGTACCATTTCTTCAGCGGTCGCAAAGAAGGGTGAAGAGCGAAGTGGTCGTTGATCTTTACACCCCGAAGGTTTTCCGCAACTCGGGTGTCGTTTGGCTTTGGAATAGCGAGGCTCGGGCGAGCACGATAGTACGGGTCTTCGTTGTAGGGGACAAGCATGTTGAGACCATCCGATCCCCCTCGTAAAAACAAGACAACCAGGGTGTGCCCCCGGCGCTTCGCGTCAATCTTCACTTGGCTGAGTGCGCTCGAAGAAAGCAACCACGGAACAAGTCCTAACGCGCCCAATTTGAGGGCAGAACGTCGAGACATTGCGTCTCGGAAACTATCGCAGGATTGGTCTTTCATCGGGTTCACATGTATTGAAATTGAGGGGCGGCAATGTGACTAGCCAGGAGTCGCATCCGTTCGGGAGTCAGTCCGCTACCTTCACCAACTATTTTCGAAATCAGTGGCATCGCTTCAGCTCGAATGGTCGTGTTGGCGATCTTGCCGAACGACAAATCGTAAGCAAATTGCCATCGGGGAAGAATCGTGTTTGCCCAACTGAGTTGATCGACCGGGTAACCGTCCGGCATTGGCCATTCGTACATCGGTTGACCAAGGGAACGAAGGTATCGCTGAATATCGGGACCGCCGTCAGCAATTGCTGCCCCGCGACGCAATGCGGCACAAATGAAATCCAAAGGTCGCCGGATGATCGGATCGCCTTTGAGTAGCTCCTCAGAGAGAAGGATCGGGCGTACCATAGCGGCAATATTTCCGTTGTTGGACTTGTAAGCCTCATCGACGACTCGTTCCAGCGACTCGGATCGCGATCCGGTGAAGAACATGACGAGTTTTTTCGCCAAGTACTTACTGGTAGATGGGTGGTTCACAACGATTTCGAGGACTCGCTCGCCGTCTTTGATCCCTCCACCGGCTGGGATGGTGTGTCCCAAAACAACTTTCATTCCATCGTCGTGAGCTTTTGCGTCAAATCGGAACGACCCCTGAGCAACCGGCGGGAATTGCTTTTGCGAGAGCATGTGTCGATCTTCTACTTTCCATCCAGTGAGGCAGCGAGCGACTTCTTGAATGTCTTTTTGGGTGTAACCGCCATAGATACCGAGGGTATGAAGCTCAAGGAGTTCCCTCGCGTAGTTCTCGTTTGGGTGCTCCTTGGCGTTCTGCTCGTTATCCAGATAGAGCAACATTGCCGGGCTCTTTGACATTTTAGTCGCCATTTCTTTGAAACTGCCCAGGGCATGTTCGCGAATGATATCTTCTTCTTCGGCGCTCTTGAAGAAAGCACCGTCCTTCTTTTCAGAATAGATGTTAAAGTGGTTGCTCCAAAAATCAACCATCCTTTCTTTAAGTTGGTTTGGACTATAAGTTGCCCTTAGGATTGCAGCGCACTGTAGTTCAAAAATGACCCGTTCGCGTTGGATATCCATAAGCTCGGCTGACTGCATCCGCAGACAATCGAGACCGGCCAACTGAAAGTTCAGATCAACCGGTTCCTCAAAATCAGCCTTTAGCTGCTTGTCGATATAGGCGCGATGCCCAAGCGAAGCATAGGTTGATTCCTCTTCGGCTGACCACCCAAAGGTCATTCGGTCGAGTAACCGCGTGGTCTTTGGGTCGGTCGGCTCTCGCCACGGCTCGATTTTCTTTCGTCGTCTTACCTCGGTCGCAACGCGTCCGCAACCGACCGTACTGGCCGCCGCAAGGGCGGCGGTACCACCCAAAATGATCGCTTCACGCCGAGATAAGGACATCTATGCAACCTCTTTTGCTGGAACTGGTTTGAGAATCGCGATGAGCCCGGCTCCGCCTCCGAAGAGGATCAAAAGTGGGGCAAACAAGAACCAACCAAGAACCGGGAGCATTGCCGCAAGCACGATGTACATCGAGGCTTTGGCAAACGAATCAAAGAGATTCGACTGTCCATCCTTCAAACTCTGCATTCGCTCGGCGGCAAGCTTCGCGATGCCTGAGATTCCGACCGCTACAAGCCCAAAGTAGCTCGCCAGCATGATCGTGCCAAGTAACTTGGTAAGCGGGTTCGGAAGCGAAATGACGATAAAGGCCAGAACGCCGAACATGAGAGCCAGAAATCCCTTGCCAATCACTGCGCTTGATCGGGTTGAGACTGCGCTACGTGCTGCCTCGACTTTGTCCGGAAAGAGCAACCCGCAGGCTACATTAAACGACCAAGACGTGACGGCTATGCCGCCGAGGGTTGCAATAACGGAAAACGAATCGCCAATTGTTGAAAATGCCATAACTTAATCATCCTCTACTAGCGAATGCGATTACGTATGGTTTCTCGTTGCAAAGGTTCCATAAACGGGTCAAATGACCTATCTGAGCGAGGAATTACGGGGGGCTTTAGACTCAGCGAATTTCGTTCGCAACGACTAAAGCCGACTCTTGCGCGGCTGATCCAAATTAGAAGGATTTGTTTGCTGGTTGACCCATGCAAGAGCTGCTTCACGCTCCTTGAAATAGAAGCCTCGTTGCGTCAGCGCTTCGACCGGATTCTTTGCGTATTTGGCGGCAAAGATAGCATCGTGTTTGAGCGAGTCCTTGATAAGAGCTGCCTGAAAACACTCGAGGTCGAGCAAATGTTTGGCCGCATTAGGGTCTCGCTCTAGCGATTTTGCTGCTTCCCCGTACATCCCCAAAGCTCTAAGTGCCATACCCCGAAGACTATGGTAGCCAGGCTCAAATGGATTGAGGACGATCAGCCTTTCTGTGGTGCGAACAAGACTTCGAAATTCTTGTTGTTTCCAAAGAAGTTTGGCTCGAATCTCTAAGGCCGCCAGGTGATCATTGGACTCGGATAACACGGATTGAACGAGAGAACTCGCAAGTTCGATCTCATTTTTGGCAAGATGACGTTCGGCTTTCGCAATTTGCGTAGCCATTCGCCGTCTTTTTGATATCTCTATCCGTGATGTTGGGTTAACCCCTTGTTGCATAAAACCCTAAGCTTCTAATTAGAATAGCAAGCTAGGGGCGGAAATACACCTGGTAAATATATGGATATCTTGGTTAAGCCGTCGCTGGCACCAAAAACTGGTTAAATTGCGGGCTAAGACTGGCGACCTTGGCTCGTAGCTGGAGTGGCATCTTGGCACTACCATCCGGAGTTTTAAGGTCTGCGCCAATACCCTTGGCAACGATGTCATTTGCCCAAGTCGAAGCAAACTCCTTTTCTCCACCCAACAGGTAAACCATGATCAAGCCGTCGGGATGTTTGCACATCAAGGAACCGGCAGGAACATGGGGGCGAATCCTTAATCCGAGGGTTCGCATGGCATGGGCAATGGCAGGCTTGCCAAATCTTCGTTCGTACTCTTTGTATTGAAGGGGGATCAATGTGATCATCACGCCTTCAGATTTGCCTACTGCTTCTACGAACTTTCGTGGAGACAGAATTCCTTCATCGATCGCATCATGATCTTCGGGTTTGGCGAAGAGGCGCGATAGTTCAGCCGAAGCTGATCGTAGAGTTGAAACTTCGGTCGCATCGATTCCACCAATTCGTCCGCTTGCCGCAGTTACGAAGCCAACTGGGCCATTTTCGCCGGGAATTGGAATGATGACGTAGCTTCCGATTCGGTTTCGAACGATTGCATCGCTCGGTAAAAGACTGTTCGTTCGTGCGTCGGCGATGATAATCTCGGGTGAGCCATTGTTTAGCCATCCGACGAGTCCGCCGCCATTTTCAAAGGTCATGGATCCAAGTAGATTTAGTTCGCGACCTTCGAGGGCAAGGACTCGTGACTCCTCGTCTTCAATCGAGGAAATGGAGAGGTGTTCGATTTGCAGAACCTCTTGAAAATCTCGGGCGATTCGAGCGGCAATTTCGGACCTTGTGCAGGCTCCTTCCGCGTTGGAAACGACCGCATAGAGCACTTCAACTTCGGTCAGGCGGCGTTTCATGCCGTCTCTTTGCTGGGCTTCCAGAACCATACTGGATACCAATGAAGTGCAGGTCTGCAAAGACTCTTGAGCTTCAAAAAGCTGGTCGCGATCTTTGCCCGTAATCGTCAAAATGCCAATGACTTTTCCATCGTGTTGGAGGACGATGTTTGCGCTTGGCTTTTGTGGATCAAGCATTGAGGACAGCATGTCGGCATTCTCTCGCACTAACGCAATGGATTGTTTGGTGTTGATTGGCAAGGACTCGGTAAGTTGCGATTCGTTGAGATCACCGGCGGCACCCTTAATGATGAAATGATCACCGACGGTTGCTACGGTGTAAAGCAGAACTCCGGCAGCTCCCGTTGCTTCCGCAATTTTTTCGCAAAGGAAGAAGTAGCTTGATTGAGATGAAACTCCATTGGCTTCAGCGAGAATTGCTGCGACTCGATCTTTTCGGCTCTTGCGGTCAAGGTCTCGGTACGCGTCTTTCAGTTGTCGGTAGTTGGCTCGTAACTCTGCGTTATGGCTTTCGATCACTTGGAGGTGAGCTAAGTCGTAACTTGGCTCTGATGGTGGCTCGTAAGCCAAGTACTCAACTACGGGAGCCGACTTCGCCATTGGCTTTGCCAGACATCCAACAACCAGGAAGGTTAAGGCACATCCTAAGATATTGGGGTTGGCAAGATGCCATCCGTTGTTTGCCATGTGGGCAACCACAAGACCGGCACTGGCAACTGGTGCCATCAAAAATGGATTCGCATTGAACCGTGCGGCGGAAATAATGATTGGAGCAAAGGCTAAAAATCCGAAGGTGATGAGGGCAGGACTCTTGATAACGGATGCGAGAGCGAACTCAATCATGATTGCGTCGGCACACGCAATGATTCCGCTCATCGCGGGCAATCGCAGGTTCCTCCGATCAAGAATAAACGTAAAAATTGCTACTGCACTTTGAAGCATTGCCAACTGCGCAATGGGTAAAAATGGCGGCACACCGGATACTCCGGCGATGAATACCATTAAACCAGCGAGGACTAACCGCACCGAAAGCTCAATCATTACTATAGGTTTTCGGGCAGGTTTGAATATTTTATAGGGCTAATTGATCGCAATTGGTTGAACCTCAACATTTGATTTCGCCGTACAATGGTTGGGGATCCTCATCATGCGCGAACAAAACGTGATATCCGAGCAGTCAGTGCTTAGTGCTGAAGAAATGAAGGAACTCATCGAGCGGCTTTCTGATCCATCGTTTCGAGCCAGTCAAAATCAAACCACGGTCAAGGATCTTGCCGAAACCTTGGATCTCGATCCGGTCCAAATCGCAGGCTATTTGCAGAACCTTAGGCAAGAGAAATTAGACAAATCTGTTCCCGTTACCATGGCTCAGCCACCACAAACCGGCTTTATCTCTCCGGTTAACATACAATACAGGAAACTCGCTTTCGTCATGATCTTCACTGCACTTGGGATAACCCTTCTCATGTTCCTTCTGTTGCTGCAACCTTCATCAATGGCTGCGCCTTTAGCTCCGCCGCCCAGCGTAGATGTGGTCCCGGGTAGCCAACAAGGACATTCTTCTGATGCACCGGTTGCACCTCCGACAAATCCTCCTCCAAACACAAAGTAGGTCCCGAAACAATGAACGAGCTTGAACTCATAACATCGGAGTCAACGGTGGACTCACTGGAACTTTAAGATCTAATCGCTCGCCTTGCAAGCCCGAACTATGAAGCTCCCGAAGGATCTGTACGCGTGCAGGACATCGCGGAGACACTTGACTTGGAGCAGTCAAAGGTTATTGCGACGTTAGCGAAGATGAGGAATGAGAATGGAAAACAGGCGGCGAGCCAAAGTTCAGAAACTCACCTGACGGTTGCCAAAAATCGTACTCACAGACTTGCATTAGGGTTCATCGTCGGAATTTTGGCGGTTGTCTTCTACGGTTGGTTACGAACCACCGTTATTGTTCCAGATCAGGAAAGACGAGGTAAGTCCGTTGACCGACCATTCGTGAACCCACCGTAATAGGACATGAAAAAGTCCCCTGACCAACCGGACAAGGGACAGTAGTATGGGCAGAGTCTCAGCTACCCTTATTCTTCATTTCCGCTGATCGGCGAGTACTGTCGCCCATCAGGAACTCCACAAAGTACTCCATCGACATTTGCTGAAAGTACGGTTGCATCGCTCCGTAGCCGTGGGGTTGACCTGGGAATATCATGTAATCAAAGCGCTTATTGGCTTTGATGAGGGCATTCACGAGTCGAACAGTGTTCGCGGGGTGAACGTTATTATCCATATCGCCGGTGGTTAGCAAAAGCTTTCCAACAAGGTTCGGGGCAAGCTCAACCGTGGTCGGAACCTTAATTTCGAACTTAATGTTCTTCTGATCTTCTTCTTTCTTAACCTCAGTCTTCTTGTCGTCCACCTTCTTGTCGTCGACTTTCTTATCGTCAACTTTCTTGTCCTGAGCCTTGGTTTGACCTTGCTCGTACAGCAAAGCATCCAATGGATCAGTGGTCACTTCTGAAACCCAATCTTCATCTGGCGTTGACTTGGTCGTCGATGAACCGGAACCAGAATCAAACAGTGAAGTGGTTTGCTTCAGTCCGTGGTGCTGTTCACTCCAGTTGCTGTTATAGATGTTATTGTCGTGGTTGCCCGAACTCGAGACGCCAACCTTGAAGAACTCGTTGTACGGAGGCAACAGGAGGGCGGCGGCGGTCATGTATCCACCACCGGAGTGACCGTAAATACCGACTTTATCAATGTCGATCCACGAATACTTCGCGGCAAGCTGTTCGACGCCGGACTTCTTGTCTGCCAGTCCGTAGTCTCTCAGGTTGTAATAACCATAGCTGTGATAGGCGTTCGACCGCTGCGGGCTGCCGCCTCGGTTTCCGATCTGGATTACGATGAATCCTAGTTGCGCCAGCGACTGGTTCGACGTGATCGGGTTGAACGTTGCCGTAACCGACTCGGTCTGTGGACCTGGATAGATGTTGAGGATGATTGGATACTTCTTCTTCGGGTCAAAGTCGAATGGCTTCCACATGTTGCCGTAGATATCGACCACGCCATCGTCCGATTTGACTTTAAAGGTCTCCGGCATCTTCCAGCCCATCGCTTCTAAACGGCTCAGATCTTGCCGCTCGAGGTCAAGAACCCGAGTGCCAGTCTCGTCAAACACCGTGTTGGAGGATGCTAAATCGACTCGGGAGTACGTATCAACCGCAAACTTCTTCGTGAAACTCAAGGTCGATGCATGGTCAGCATCGCCGGGATTGATCATCCGGAAGTCGCTGCCGTCCAACTTGACTCGGTACATGTGAGTGTAATACGGGTTCTCGCCTTTTTCGCGACCTACCCCGGTGACCCAAGCAAATCCCTTGTCGCCATCGACATCAACGACGCTTTCCGCTCGCCAAGGTCCTTTCGTCAATGTGTTCTTGAGTTTTCCATCGTTGGAATACAAGTAGTAGTGACCCCAGCCGGTTCTCTCTGAAAACCAAACGAAGTCTCCGCCTGGCTTGACATACTTAACCGGTTGAATTTCAAGATAAGCATTCTCCACGGTTTCCGTGAAAAGGACCTTTACTTGGTCCGAGTTAAGGTCGTACTCACACAATTCGAGGTTTCGTTGTAGTCGATCCCTTCGCACAAACCGAATATGATCGGAGTTACCCGGGAAGTGAATGTTGATGAGCAACTGATCCTTAAACTTCTCGACTTTGAGCTTCTTGAATAAGTGGGTCGAGCGATTAAAAATCCAAAGTTCTTGTTGTGGTACTCGCTCTTCGCCTGGCATTGCATATCGGTACCGCATGAGACTTGGGCGAGGCTCGGTCAGATTGTTCACGAGAAACAACTCTTTTACTTGTCGAGAGTCAAACCGACTAATGAAGAATCGTTTGGAGTCTTCTGACCATGTTGCGTTTGGACGAACTTTATTGGGAGCGGAATTGAGACTGCCTTCGGTTGTAAAATCAGTGGCAAAGAATCCGCCACCGCCAAAGCTGAAATCTTTTTCACCATCGAAGGAAATCTGGAACGCTTTGTCATCATTCTCGCCTTCGGAAACGTACAAGTTATGGTCAAGAGCGTAAGTGTAGATTTTCTTGTCGGCAGCCGTGTTCTTGTAATTAGTGGTAGCGCCCTGGGCTTGGCCTTGACCGCCACCACCGCCACGACCACCTTGCCCTGGCGTTCTCGGAGCTTCTGCCGCAGGAGTTGCCGGTCCCTTTTCCGACTTCTCAAGAAGTTCTTTGGCTCGATCGTAGATGTACCACTTGCTTTCGACCGAGATAAAGAACTTGCCTGCCTCGGTCATCGTGACTGTTTCAAAGGGAACATTCGCAGCCTCGTATGGTTTGTGATGAAGCTCGGAAAGTTGGGCCGCCAGTTTGACATGATCAAAAAGAAGCTCTTTGACCTTTTTGGCTGGATCCACGAACATGAATCGCTTGCCGCTGGCCTCTCGCCACACGTACCAAAAAAGGTCAGATTCCTTGAGGAAGTTTGGCGCTACTCGCGAACTATATATGTACGGTCTCATTGCCGTTGAGGTGAACTTGTCGGCGAGTTTCCAGTTCGCTTGATTGACCGACTGGCCTTGAGCCGCACCCATCCCCGCAAGGCACGCGACTAGAATAATTGAAGATAATCGTCCCACAAGGCGGTTTTACCGAAAGTTAGAGTCTAATTGTTCCTAATTGGGGAAAATCAGTGCCAATCCGAGCGAGGAATCCCCACTCTGTTAAGTGACTCAGTTCTCCTTCAAGCTGCCAAGCGCATCATTGAAAGCTTGAAATTCGCTGGCTCCAAACATTGCAAAAGTAACTGAGTCCAGGTCTTGAGCATAAGGGATAACCGCCTTTATCGCGATTGGGGCGGCTCGTTCAATCGGGAAACCATAAACTCCCGTCGAGATAGAACAAAAAGCAATCGAGTTCGCTCCAATTTCGATCGCCTTCAGCATTGAATTCGAGTAGCAATTTGCCAGGAGTTCATCTTCATTTTCGGTACCCCCTCGCCAAATTGGGCCAGGAGTATGAATCACCCACTTATGGGGCAAATCGAAGCCAGGGGTTATGACCACTTCCCCGGTTTCGCACCCATGCTTTGCCACCCTCTGCAGTTCCAATAGCATCTTGAAACCAGACCGCTGGTGGATTAAGCCATCAATGCCTCCGCCGCCACGCATGAGGGTATTTGCCGCATTGACGATGATGTCAGCGTCAATGTCGAGCAACGATCCGCGGACGACCGAGATGTTCAAGGGATTCATTGCAACCTTTTTACTTTAGTTGAAGCTGGGATATCCGTGATTTTGAAACAATGAACCAAATGAGGTCCAAAGGACCGAGAGTATGTCAGCCCAGCCCAACGGGCTGGGTAGATGATCACCATCTCCTTAGGTCTGAAGGACCGGCGTACTTCAATCCCAAACACACCTTCAAGGTCAGAGTGAAAATAAGGCCCAAAGGGCCGAGAGTATGTCAGCCCAGCCCAACGGGCTGGGTAGACACTCATGACTTCCCCAAGGTCTGAAGGACCGGCGTACTTCAATCCCAAACACACCTTCAAGGTCAGAGAGAAAATAAGGCCCAAAGGGCCGAGAGTATGTCAGCCCAGCCCAACGGGCTGGGTAGATGATCACGATCTCCTTAGGTCTGAAGGACCGGAGTAACTCAATCCCAAACATACCTTTCGTCTATGGCAATCCCATGTTTTTGCATCAAAGCCCGATACTCCTCCTGAAATGAGTGCTTCTCGTGATGAACGTGCTGATTGGCGATGTATCGAACGGCGGCATCGACATTTGACTCTGATACGCCAAAAATCCCGTAGCCTTGTTGCCACGCGAATCCTTGGTAGTCAAGTCCCTTCGTTTTGATCCATTTCGAGGTCGATGTTTTAACTACTTGGATGATATCCGCGATCGACATAGTTCGAGACAATCCAAATAACAAGTGGACGTGGTCGACGTGGCCGCCAACTTTGATCGCTTCGTGTCCTTCTTTGTTGAGTATTGCGGCTAGATAGGCGAAAAGCTCGGGATGAATGGATGGATCTAAATTCGCAACACGTTCTTTTGTGCTGAAAATGCCGTGGGCAACGACGCGAGAAAGCGACTGGGGCATAGTGTTTCCGATTTTACTTCGGTCCTTCAGACCTGGTTTTACTAAATGCCGATACCCAGCCCGATGGGCTGGGCTGACATACCTCCGACCCTTTGGGCCTAAGTTTTCGCGAATTGAAGGAGCCGCGGCAAGTGGAGAGAGGCTGAAGAATTGCCGAAACTCTGAACGATTCTAACTGGGCGATGAAACAAAAGAATCCCCGAACAGATGATCGGGGATTTCAGAAGCGATTTGGCTTTTGGGCCACAGGTTTCTTGGCAGAAGCCACATTGCAACCTAATCGTCCAAAACTTGGTAATTTGGTATTGTCGAACATCCTAACATGATCCAGGCCCGCTCGAACCTCTTCTTTAAGACTTACACGATCTGCTGGCTTTTTGTGGCCTTTGCTTTTTCAGCAGCGATTGTAGGAAATCCAAGTACGACAGTAACAGACGTTTGGCGTGACAACCAATCATTTGTAAACAACCTGTTCAAGGCGCTTGTCGTGACCTCATTTGGCTTGGGATTGGTCAGTTTTACACTCTTAGGAATTGAGCTTGCCGTTCGACGAGGTTGGGAACCTCAATTTCTTGAGATCTACCGTCCTGCTTGTGAGGTTCTAGAGGTTGAACATCTCTCGGCAGGTAAATCGAACGTGACAGTCAAACTTCACAGTGGCTCGATCGAAGTTTTTGAAGCCGATCAAGAAGAAACCAAAGAAATCGTTGTTGGCTCCGTCACTCACTTGTGGGTCATTGGTGCATTTGTTTCCCGGGTGCAAGTATTCAAGCGAACCGAGGGAATCTATATTCCACCCAATTGGCACCGAATGAGGCTTAAGCCAAATTCAAAGCCTTTCCTTGCAACAACGACCATTATCGTCTCGACGGCATTGAGTGGTTACCTTACAGCATATGGTTGGGTAGTGGCGATGGGTGGTTCGATGATTGTCCCTTCAACCGATTACGATGGCGGCCCTTGGGCTGATCTCTACACGGGAGTTGAAACAAACTTTGTTGGTCTCACACTTGCTATGATCGGAATGGCCATTTTTGGTGGTGTCTGGTACTTGTGGGCAAAGGGTTGGGACGAAACAACCTTCCAAGGCGAGACATCAGGGCCAGACTGGGACTGATAGATGCTAGAGGCCTAAACTCTCTTATTCATTCTTCCCTTTAAACAAAGCAAAAATCGCCATCGCGTGGCCATGCCCAAGCTCGAAATCCTCTTTCAGCCACGCAACGATCTGGCCGGCTTTCACTCCCTCTACCAAAGTTCCATTGTGCAAAAAGCCTTTCCCTTCGGCCAGTTGTTTGAAATCGCTCGGGCTCTTGCCAGTTTTGGTTTGGATGTTACTCAGATACGCTTCAAAAGACATTTCAATTCTCCATCCCGAAATTTATCCCATGCATCTACTCAACCGCAAGGGTTCAGATCGTGAACAACGTCCGCTCTTACGATTTTGAAAGACACCGACAAGTGATTTCAGAAATACAAAAAAATCCCCGACCAAACGATCGGGGATTTTCAGAAATGGTTTAACTTTGGCTTGTCAGCTTACTTTTTAGCGGGCGCTTTTTTTGCTGCAGCTTTCTTGGCCGGAGCTTTTTTGGCTCCTTCTTTCTTTACCGCGGTAACTTCTGCAGTCGTTCCGCCGGATTTTAGGGCAGCATGGGCTTGCTTTGCGATTCTCGACTTGCGTCTTGCAGCTTGATTGGGGTGGATCACGCCGTTTTGCGCAGCCTTGTCGAGGGCCTTTACCGCAGTAACAAGACTTGCTTGGGTTGCTTCAGGATCGCCTGCTGCAGTTGCCTTTCGAGCCTTCTTGACGTATGTCTTCAGGGACACGCGTACCATGTTGTTTTGAACCGTTCTTTTCGCGATTCTGCGAATATCTTTCTTACTTGCCTTAGTGT
>JAYVHY010000361.1:0-33010 GCA_043770615.1 Armatimonadota bacterium
AATGATCCTGAGCCAATGCAGAAGCTTTGGGCGAACACTAATTGGTGGAAGAAAGCGCTCGCCGATGAAGGATTTGACACGATGGGTAGTGAGACCCCAATCACGCCGGTTTTTGTTGGGGACGAAGCGAAGGCTCAACTAATGGAACGAATGTTGTGGGATGAAGGCGTATATGCTCTTGCGATTGTTTTCCCGACTGTTGGTCGCGGCAAAGCGAGATTAAGAACCATGCCGAGCGCGGCCCATACTCAAGAAGATCTGGCTTTTGCGCTTGAAGCGTTTATACGAGTTCGAGACAAATTGACATAAAAAAAGGGAGGGTTCGAAAACCCTCCCGTTATCATCTTTGGAATCAGACTACATTCGGTAGCCGACGCCGAGGGTGAGCAGATTTACATTGTCGCCGCCAGATCGGAAGTACCAGAATGAAGCGTCAAGGCTAAATCCACTCTGAAAAGCGTAGGATGCCTTGGCTGCCACCGTGAGGTTAACACTACTGTTCGAAGAATCATAGTAAACTCCTCCGCCCAGAGAGAACATCAAAGGATTATTTTCCATTTTTGGAAATTCCTTGAAGTAGATAGCACTGAAGTCATTTTTGCTTAAGCCGTCTCCACCAAGAATTCCGAAAGCTACAGAAGCATCTTCTGCCGTGTACATTCGATAGCTGACTTGGTAAACACCACTGCCACCTAGTCGTGAGTAAAATCCTCCGAGAACATTTGGTCCGAATTTACCTTCGCTGATTGACTTTTCGGCACTGAGTAGATACCCATTTGCAGAGCTTCCTCCACCCGAGATTCGAGCAAAAGGATTGTAGCTAAGGTAGACGCCTTGCTTGCCATCGGCAGTACTAAGGTCTGACTTCGAAACTGCGCCGAATTGCGCTTGAGCTGAAACAGCACCGAGGGCTGCTCCGATTACGATTGCGTATTTTGTGACTTTCATTGTCTTCCTCCAAACGGACGATCCATATTCCGTTACGGATGTTCGCATTTTACGAGATATGTTAGAAAATATGCAAGTATTTTAGGTTCAACCGACTCTGGTACCCTTTAGGGGTGATGTCCGAAGAGCGAGTTTGTACCTATGATCCGCTCATTGAGCTCATGAAACGGTTCGAAAATATTCGAGTTACCGATACCGGAGTTGATGCTTTTGAGGGACTTTCGGCTGAAGATCAGCTAAAAAAGCATATTGTCGATGGCATTAAGAAGAGCCTCGAAGCACGATTAGACAAGGCCCTAGAAACTTATTCCCCTCTCGAAATCATCAACACAATTTTGTTGGACGGCATGAAAACGGTTGGTGAACTGTTTGGTTCGGGGAAGATGCAACTGCCATTTGTGCTGCAAAGTGCGGAAGTCATGAAAACTGCGGTGCGTCATCTCGAACCATTGATGGAGAAAGTTGAAGGTTCCGAGAAAGGATCGATTCTCCTGGCGACGGTATCAGGTGATGTCCATGATATTGGCAAAAACCTAGTTGACATTATTCTTTCTAACAACGGTTACCGAGTCGTTAATATCGGCATTAAGCAGTCGATCAACGCAATCATTGAGGGAGCTCAACGCGAGAATTGCCAGGTGATTGGTATGAGTGGGTTGCTCGTCAAAAGCACGATCATCATGCGAGACAACCTTCTCGAACTCAACGAAAGGGGGCTAGCAGGATTCCCCGTAATCCTTGGGGGTGCAGCTCTGACTCGCGGTTACGTGGAGCAAGACTTGCGAGAAATCTATCATGGATCGGTTTTTTACGCTCAAGATGCCTTCGAAGGGCTACGGCTCATGGAAACGGTTAATGATCCGATCGAAGAGTCCGAAGATCTTACTCCGCGGGTGACCTCTCATCGGGTGGATGTCTTAGCCGAAGAGCTTTACGTTTTCAACGGTTCGCGGTCCGACATTGTTCCATTGGATACCAGTCCGGCTTTGCCATTCTATGGAGCTAAGAAGCAAACCAAGTTCGACATTTTTGAACTTTACAAATACATCAATCCGATTGCGTTGTTTCGCGGGCAATGGCAATTCAAGCGACAAGAGGGAATGGGGAACCTTGAGTTTAATGATTGGATTGCCGAGAACGTTCACCCAATTTTTGAACGATTGAGCAGGGAACTCGCCAATGTCTTACAGCCACGAGTTAAGTGGGGCTACTTCCCGTGCCATAGCGAAGGGAACGATCTCATCATTTATCAAGATGACCTACGAACGGAACGGATGAGATTCGCGTTTCCTCGTCAACGAGACAGCCGATTGCTTTGCTTGTCGGACTACTTCCGCCCAATTGGAACTGAAGTCGATACTGTCGGGTTTCAGATCGTTACGGTTGGTGAACAGGTGAGCAAACAAGAAAAGCTTCTCTTTGAAAAAGGGGACTTTCAGGACTACCTTTTTACTCACGGAATGGGCGTCGAAACGGCTGAGGCATTGGCAGAGTACTGGCACAAGATGGTTCGCCAAGAAATGGGAATTGCTGACCAAGAGCCGGAAGAAATGAAGCTACTCTTTAGCGCCAAATATCACGGCGCACGCTACTCATTTGGGTATCCGGCTTGTCCTAATCTTGAGGATCAGGCTAAGCTTTTCGAGCTACTTGAGCCGGAAGATATTGGAGTTGAGTTAACCGAAGAGTTTATGCTGTCCCCAGAACAAAGTACGAGCGCGATTATTGTTCATCACCCCGAGGCAAAGTACTTCAATATCCGGTGATTCTGAACGGTTGATTGTGAGAAACTAGGGTTATGCCCTTGCTAGCATCACTGCTCTTCCTTTCTGCGTGTTCATCCGAACCGATTCAAGACCTCGTGGCAAAGAATCAACCAGCTCGTGATGTCTGGGTTTTCCGTTGCGGACTCGATGACAATCCTCGAACTGCTTCGATGGCAATTGCTCCTGGCTACTGGCTGACCTATGACGCGGTAACGTGTGGCATTTTTAAGTTTTGGAACGGAGACGTGAACTTCGATGGAGCGGTATATACGACGGTTCACGGTCCCCAGCCGACTACGAAAGGTGCCGCTATTGAAGAGGGGATTGGTAACAAGCCAGTTTGGCGAGTCCTGATTAATGGACAGGCTACTGAGGTTAAGCCTCAATTTCGAGGGCACGTCTTCGATCTTAAAGATCGGTCGACTGTTCATTTTCAATACGATCTAAAAGTTGGGACGAAAACAATTCGAGTCAACGAAACGCCGAGCATGCTTTGGAAAAGTGGCAAGCCGGTTGGGCTTCGAAGGCAATTTAGCGTTGGAACCTTCAAAAGTGGCTTGTTTGAAGGTGCCGCGACTCCGGGGACCACGATTGAAGTCACATTAGGCAAAGCAAACGGGCTCTTTAAGGATTTTAAAGTTTCGGGCGGTAAATTCTCAGTTAAGGACGGCAAGAACGAATTTGAATTGGCTGGCAACTTAAGTACCGTTGATGCATTCCTTGAGGCTCCAAGTTCTCAGGCAGTTGCTGAAATTCCTGAACGTGAATTGCAGGCGTCAATTTCGCCGCAAGGTGGTGGAAGTCAAGGAAAGGATGATGCGCGCGAACAGGGTCTCGCCTATCGTGCATATCAGCTTGATCGAGCACTCTTGTACATTCCTCGACTGGTACCAAACCAGACGCCAAACGTTAATCGCAAGATCGACCAAATCGCCTTTGTTGACGCCAATGACTTTGGAATCAGCGACAAGTTTTACGTAAACATCACCGGTTGGATCAAAGTTACTCAAGGCGGCTTGTACCATTTCAGATTGGGTTCCGACGACGGATCGCGGTTGATGCTCAAGAACGAGAAGATTATTGACAATGATGGAATCCATGAGGCAAAGTCGCTGGAAGGATCTGTCGAACTGGGGGTTGGATCGCACCCGCTACGAGTCGAATACTTTAACAACACTCCAGAAGAGATTCTTCAGTTAGAGTGGAAAAAACCTGGCGACACCGCTTGGGAATTGGTTCCGGAAGAGGCATTTGAAACTATTGCTGACGAAGTTCACGTTGTCAGCCCCGGATTCAAAAAAGTCATCGACGCACTTTTCCCACAGCGACCAGGAGATGGTCGACCAGAGACAACCGTTCATCCTTCGTTTGACCTTTCGACCCCGCGTCCACTTGATTTTAACCCGGTGGTCGGCGGAATCGATTTTTATCCGGATGGAAGGATGCTTATCTGCACGTGGGATCCTGACGGTGCGGTTTATGAAATTTCAGGGACCGAAACTGGTGATCCATCAAAAGTTAAGCGTAAAAGGATTGCAGCAGGCTTAGCCGAGCCATTGGGAATCAAGATTGTTGGCAAGGACATTTTTGTCTTTCAAAAGCAAGAAATGACTCGATTAAGAGACGTCGATGGGGACGGAATGATCGATGAATACTACACCTTGGCAAACGGCTTTGGAACAAGCGGAAATTTCCACGAATTTAACTTCGGTCTTGTCTACGAGAAAGGATTTTTATACGGTAATTTAGCAATCGGAATTGACCCGGGTGGACGCAGCACCGCGAAGCAAAATATTGATCGTGGACATGTCATGAAGGTCAACATTAACACCGGTGAATACCAATATATCGCCGCTGGCCTCCGAACTCCGAATGGAATCGGAAAGAATGCAAAGGGTGAGATTTTCATTACGGATAACCAAGGCGACTGGCTTCCATCCTGTAAATTGATTGAGCTAACTCCTGGTTCATTCTATGGTAATCGGTCGGTTGATCCAGAAGGCACCAAGGGACTGAAAGATGTTCTTCCGGTCTGTTGGTTCCCGCAAGGCGAAATCGGTAACTCGACTTCTCAGCCCGCGCCGTTTGAATACGGTCCTTACAAGGGACAGATGATTGTTGGCGACGTTACCCATGGAGGTCTCAAACGAATCTTCATGGAACGAATAAACGGACGATACCAAGGCACGGCTTTCCGAATGACGCAAGGACTAGAATCGGGAATCAACCGAGTTGTAGTCGGACCCGATAAAGCTATTTATGTCGGAGGAATTGGTTCGACTGGTAACTGGGGGCAAGAAGGGAAGGAGAGATTTGGTCTCCAGCGCCTTGCCTATAACGGAAAAACTGCTTTCGAAATGGTTGCGGTTCGACCGGCAAAAAATGGCGCCGAGATTGAGTTGACCGCTCCGGTTAAGGACAACGGTTTGCCTCACTATCTGACTGATTTTGTGGTTTCAAGTTGGACGTATGTTCCGGAGAACACTTACGGAGGTCCAAAAGTCGACGAAAAGCGCCTTCCGGTCAAGTCCGTGACAATCTCGAAGGATCGCAAAAAGCTATTCCTTGAGTTTGATGGGCAAACATCGAATCGGGTTCTTTATTTCAAACTTCCTTCCGAAATGCAGTCAGCAACTGGTGACCTCCTTTGGTCGACCGAAGCTTGGAGCACGGTCAACTCGGTACCAAACCGAATTGGAAAAGTAAGCCCGGCATCGGCCGTCGCTAATCGAAGCGTGCTGAGCTCGATTGAACAAGCCGAGGGATTTAAGTTCCTTTTTGATGGTTCGAGTCTTGACGCCTTCCGAGGTTACAAGCGAAAGGATATGCCAAAAGGTTGGGTAATTGCCGACGACATCATGGCTTACGTGCCGGGGGTCGAAGGCGGAGACATTATCTCGAAAGAGCAATTCGGCGACTTTGATCTTAGGCTTGAATGGAAAATCTCAGAGGGTGGAAATTCAGGAATTATGACTCACGTTTTGGAAACCAAAGGAGCCACTTTTGAGACAGGAATTGAAATGCAGGTTCTGGATAATGACCGGCACGGTGACGGAAAGAATCCACTGACTTCCGCAGGTTCAGCTTACGGTCTTTATCCAGCGGCTCAAAAGGTTTGCCTCCAAGCCAACGAATGGAACTCTGCTCGACTGGTAAGCAAAGGAAATCATGTGGAACATTGGCTTAATGGAGTCAAGATCGTGGAATACGACAAGGACTCCCCGGACTTTAAAGATAGGCTCTCCAAAAGTAAATTCAAGGATTGGACCGAGTTTGCCAAGCATTCGACCGGTCATATTGCCTTCCAGGATCATGGCAATGTAGTAGCCTATCGGAATATCCGAATTCGGAAACTTTAGTCCTATGATAGAATCCAAGGCTCTCGCGATTTGCCCCGAGCGAACCGTAACCGAAATCGACTATGCCACCGCGCTAAATCGATTTCGGACTGGTACCGAGGTCACTTGGATTCACATTTTTGATGAAGATGCAGTCGCAGTTGCCAAGCAACTTGCCGATGATTTTCACTTTCATCCGGTTGCAATCGAAGATGCTGTAGGTCGCGATGAACGCCCGGAATTAAAGGAATTTGATGACCATATCTTTTTGGTTGCCCCAGCCGTAGTTGGGTTTGGAGAGGGCGAAGACGACTATGATGAAGTCGGCATCTTTGTGAAAGGTCAAACGCTCGTAACGGTTTCTCACACCAAGATTCCATGTCTTCTTGGTCTTTGGAAGCGATGGGAGACCAAAATGATCATCACGAAGCCGGAGGTAGGATATATTCTCTTCGCGTTGCTCGACTCGATTCTCGATGACTACTTCCCACAACTCGATGCGATTGAAGATCGGGTCGATGAGATTTCAGATCGAATTTATGAAGGCGACATTCATCGAATGAGGGATCTCCTTGGCATCAAGCGGCAAATGCTTCATATGCGGCGTCGCCTTGGTCCGTTTCGGGATGTCATGAATTCTTTGCTTCGACGCGACTTGGACTTTGTCACCGATCCTGTGGCTCCTTACTTTCATGACCTGTTTGATAACACCTTGCGGTTGACAGAGCTCGTGGACACGAATAGAGACGCCCTTACTGGTCTATTAGATATTCACCTCTCGACGGTTTCGAACAATCTGAACCAAGTCATGAAGAAAATGACGGTTATCTCGACGGTTCTGATGTCGTGTGCTCTGATTGCGGGTGTGTATGGCATGAACTTCCATGATATGCCGGAACTGGGGTGGAAGTATGGCTATGCGTTCTGCCTCGGGCTGATGGTAGTGAGTAGTCTAGGAATCCTTTGGCTTTTCAAACGCAAAGACTGGCTGTAGATTCGTGTATGCACAAAAAAGCCGAACCCCAAAAAGGATTCGGCTTTTCAATTTGATCGAAGACTACTTAAGTGCTTCGGCGCCACCGACAACTTCCAAGATTTCCTTGGTAATCGCGGCTTGTCGCTCTCGGTTGGCTTTCAAGGTCAAGGTTTGGATCATCTTGCCCGCGTTATCAGTTGCTGCTGTCATTGCGCTCATTCGAGCACCAAATTCAGATGCGGTCGACTCTAACATCGACTGCCAGACCAAAGTCTTGAAGTAGCGGGGAAGGAGCGTGTTGAGAACAACATCGGCACTTGGCTCAAATTCAACTTCGCCTCCACCAATTACACCATCGGCTGCAGGAGCTTCGATTGGAAGCAACTGAACGCACTGGGGAACTTGCCGGACTGCCGAGTAGAATTTCGAATAGACCACCCATACAGCATCGACTTCACCTGACTCAAACATTTCTTGAGCCTTTCTCGTCAAAGCAACGGCGTCAACGAGCCTCGCACCAGCCGAAGGAGCCGAGTAGTTGTCAACAACCGTGTATCCACGCTTGCTAAAGAACATATTCGCTTTCTTTCCGTAAGTGATCAGTTGCAATGGCTTGCCTTCAATCGTCTTAAAGAAGTCGGTTGCTTTACGAATAATCGAAGTATTAAAACCGCCAGCCAAACCACGATCAGAGGTGAGAACAATCACGAGGACGTTCTTAACTTCTCGCTTCGTCAGCAATGCATGATCGGGCAAGCTGCCCGAAGCAGACATACTGGTCATGATATCCATCAGCTTGTCTGCGTAAGGTCTGGCTTCAAGAACGCGATCCGTTGACTTCTTCAAACGCGCAGCTGCAACCAGCTTCATCGCTTTCGTGATTTGCTGGATATTCTTCGCCGCGCGAATTCTTTGTCGGATCTGTTTTAGCGTTGCCATGTTTTACTTGCCAAATGAGTCGGCGAATTCTTGAATACCCTTCTTCAACTGCTCTTCCATTTCTTTCGAAAGGGCTTTAGTTGATCGAATGGATTCAACAACATCGCTGTACTTGCCATGAATGTGCTCAAGAACTCCGATTTCAAATGCCTTAACTTGGTCATTTCTGATTTCGTCGAGTACGCCCATCGAACCAGCATAGATCGCAATGATCTGATCAATAACATCTTTCGGTGAAACCAAGTCTTGTTTGAGCAACTCGGTAAGTCTTTGACCACGAATAAGCTGCATTTGCGTTGACTTATCAAGGTCTGATGCAAACTGAGCGAATGCGGCTACATCGCGGAACTGAGCCATTTCGAGCTTCAGCTTTCCAGCAACCTGCTTCATTGCCTTGATCTGAGCGTTTCCACCAACTCGGCTAACCGAGATACCAACGTTAATTGCGGGTCGAACGCCAGCAAAGAAGAGGTCAGGTTCGAGGTAGATCTGTCCGTCAGTAATGGAAATTACGTTGGTCGGAATATAAGCCGAAACGTCGCCAGATTGAGTCTCAATGATTGGCAAAGCCGTTAGCGATCCGCCACCCTTTTCGTCGGAGAGCTTTGCGGCTCGCTCGAGCAATCGGGAGTGAAGGTAGAAAACGTCTCCGGGATAGGCTTCTCGTCCTGGTGGTCGTCTGAGAAGGAGCGAAACTGCTCGGTAGGCTTGGGCTTGCTTCGTAAGATCATCGTAGATGACCAAAGCGTGCATTCCGTTGTCCCGATAGTATTCGCCGATTGCGGCACCAGCGAACGGAGCAAGGTATTGCTCTGCGTTTGAGTCGGCTGCCGAAGCGAGAACGATGGTCGTGTACTCAAGCGCGCCGTTTTCTTCAAGAGTCTTTACAACTCGAGCAACGTTGGATGCCTTTTGTCCACAAGCGACATAGATACAGTAAACAGGGCTGCCACCAGGCTCGTGGGTCTTCTTCTGGTTGATGATCGTATCGATACAAATCGCCGTCTTACCAGTTTGTCGGTCACCAATAACAAGCTCTCGTTGTCCTCGTCCGATTGGGATCATCGCGTCAATAGCTTTGATACCGGTTTGGAGTGGTTCGGTAACTGGTTGTCGATCAACAACGCCCGGTGCAACGGTTTCAAGTCGTTGGAACGTGTCGGAAGCGATCGGACCCTTGTTATCGATTGGTTGGCCAAGTGCGTTGACTACTCGACCTAAAAGGGCTTTGCCAACGGGTACTTGGATAATGCGTCCGGTTTCACGGACCGCATCGCCTTCACGAATCTTGGTGTCTTCTCCGATCAAAACTGCGCCAACGGATTCTTCTTCCAAGTTGAGCGCGAGTCCAACTACGCCATGAGGGAACTCAAGAAGTTCTCCCATTTGGCAGTCGGGCAGTCCGTAAATTCGGGCAATGCCGTCTCCAACTTGGATAACGGTTCCAACGTGCTCCTTGGACGCAGTTTTATCAAACTGCTCAAGTTGCTGTCGGAGGATGTCGGTAATTTCTTCTGGTCGAATGGCCATTTGTCTTATGCCTGTTTAAGGGTGTTTTGTCGAAGCGATTCTCGGAGTCTTGCAAAAGACCCTCGGACGCTACCGTCGATCACAAAATCTCCATACGCTACGCGGACGCCGCCCACGATGGCTGGATCAATTGTGTAAGTTGTTTCGAGCTTCTTTCCGAGCTTGGAGCCCAGCTTTTCCTCGATGTCTTTCTGCTCTGCTTTTGTCAGTTCTACTGCACTTGTAATCGTCGCACTAATGGTTCCCCCATCTGCACGTCGAAGCGCACTAAAATCAGCTCGAATAGAAGGCAATTCCTCATCACGTCTCTTTTCAAGCATGAGCTTGACGAAACGACATGTGAGCGCCGTAATTCTATCGCTGAAAACTTTGTCGAAGAGAGCAATCTTTTCGGTTCTGTCACGATTTGGGCTCAGCAAGAAAGCGCGAAAGTCACCGTCGTTTTGCAAAAGTGTTTCAATCGTGACTAAGTCCGATTCCACACTCGCAACCTCTTTTGAAGCCTTTGCTGACTCGAAAAGGGCCGTTGCATACCGACGACTAACGCGATCTTCTGCCACTTACTTCGCGACCTCCAAATCCTTGATGAAATCGGCAACCAACTTTCGGTTGGTGTCTGTATCCATGTTCTTGCCCACAACCTTTTCGGCCGCAGCCAAAGCGAGGTCGGTAACGTGAATTTGAATTTCCCGAATAGCCTTCGATTTCTCTCCGGCGATTTCGTCTTGAGCTTGCTTGATCAGCGCATCAGATTTCGAAGCTGCTTCTGCCATCAGCGATTGCCGAAGGGTTTGAGCCTCTTTAATTTGAGCGTTGATCTTTTCGCGAGCATCAGCTTCAGTCGCAGCCATTCGCTTTTCGTAATCTGACTTCATAGCCGTCATTTCACTGCGAAGACCTTCAACTTCAGCAAAAGTTGCTTCCAAATTCCCGTTTCTTTCATCTAATGATGCCTTGAGGGGCCCAGTAAAGAAAGCTTTGATGGCAGGGAAGGTGATCAAAAGCACACCAATCGTTGCGAGGGTAATCGCAGGATTGACTGGCAGACCTTGATGCTCGAGAGTATTAAGGAAAGCAATATTGAAGTGACCAGCGTGCTCGCCAGCTTCCTTCATTTGCTCCTCGGTCAGAGTTATCTTAGAGTTTAGGAACATTCCCCCGAACATTAAGATAGCCCCGACGATTACTCCCGGTAGCGCGCTTCCTTTTGATGTCGAATTATCTTGAGACATGGATAGTGTTTAGGTTAGGATGCTGCCTTGATCTGGAATCAAGGCAACACAAGATGGCGTGATTTGTTTTATTTGACAATGAAACTGGATGTTGCAAAGATGGTCAAGAAGCCCATGAGCTCGACGAATGCGAGCGCGATAAGCATCTGAACCTGAAGCTTTCCAATTGCTTCCGGCTGTCGAGCCATTCCCTGCAGGGCACCATTACCGATCAATCCAAGACCGATACCAACGCCAGCGATACCAATTCCAACTCCGACTAGATTCATTTTCTGTTTATTTTCTCCAAATGTTTGATAGCAGATACAAATTGTTTTAGTGTGCGTGAGCCTCATCGCCATGATCGCTGTGAGTAACCAATCCAAGGTATACGCAGGTTAGAAGCGTAAATACCAAGGCTTGAACCACACAGGTCAAGACTTTCAGTGGCAGCAAAAACTCGCCGAGTGGAATGAAGTACTTGGCAAGCAAATCATTCATAGATTCAACGGCCGCATGTCCGCCGCTCATGTTCGCAAAGATTCGAATACTGAGCGACATATTCTTCATGATTTCCGAGAAAATTTCGATCACGAAGATCATGAGGGTAATTGGGATCAATGCCAGACCGAGTTTTGGACCAGCAAAGTGAGAAATGTGACCAAAAAGGCCGTTTACTCTTATTCCCTCGTATTGAACATATCCTACGGAAACCAAAGCTAGCCCAAGGTTAAAGCCAAGGACTACAGTTGGGGAAACCGGAGCAAAAAGAGCTAGAACGTTACTTACGAAGATGAGCGTCCAAAATCCGGCAGCTAGAGGCATATATTTGCGACCGTGAGGACCAACCGCTCCAACAACCATGTTCTCTAGGAAAAGATAAAGCTGCTCAGCGAGTCGAGCGGGAAAAGTGGAAAAAACTCGACCGTTGTAGCCTTTCTTGGCCACCAACAAGAATCCCCAAATAACGGCAAGCACAATTAGTAAATAGGCAAACCAGCCCCAGAATGATACAAATTGTACACTCGCGAGTGGCAGGCTTGTCACGTTAAAAAGGTCCCTCATCAGTTCTTGCTGTTTTGTCGGAAACCATGGATTGCCATGCCAACAACGGAGGAGAAGTATACCAAGCAAATCGCCACGATTGCGCCAGTTCTGTCTGCGGAAACTGGAGATTTAAAGATTTTTAGCAGATAGATTGCAGCGGGAAACTTTAGCCCCAATCCGACCACAAAGTTCATTAAGGCTCCAGCGGCATTGCCTTTTCCTGCACATCCGAACGCGCAAACCATTTTCCATGAACCGAAAACAAACAACCCGGTTACGAGTAGCGAGATCAAGAAAGGAATCGTACTCACTGGTTCTCCTTAGAACTTGTTCCCGTGCCGATTGGTGACCATAACTACCCAAACGATGCCAAGGATGCTGCCACCAAGTGTAAGCCAGATTTCCCAGCCCTGGGTATGAGTCAGCTTATTGATGAGGATGCCAAGTCCATATCCAACGATGGGTGCGCCAATGATGGTGTAAGCAAGGGAAATTCCCATTCCCATCGACATGCTCGACTTTTGATCCATAGATCCTGAAAGCGATCCGTCGTTCGCAGGTTTTCGAGCCTTGTCATACTTCAACTTTGCATCTTGAATTTTGGCATCGATGTCGGAGAGCTTTCCCATATAGGCTTCATGTTCTTCATCCTTCAATCTTTCCGCCTTTGTGTTCGCCAGAATCTCCGACAATTTGTCATCAACATCTTCCAGGTCAGTGCTTAATCCTTGCTTTATCCTGGCAAATCGAGCCTCAATCTCCTCGTCAGACAACATTTCTGGCTTATCGGGGTCGTGGCTCATATCCCTAGTGTACTAGCTCGGAGCGCAGGGGGCACGGAACTGAGAACGGAAAGCATTTGCCCCTCGCCACTTAACTCTGGCCCTTACGTAAGCATCGCCAAATACTTTGGGGTCGCTACACAACGGTACGACTCTAGCACCAATTCCTCAACTTCATCCCAGTCCGTAGGCACGTCTAAATAGACCCCAATCCAGCCCTTAACTCCAACATAAGGCGGACGAAAGAACTTGCTTGGTTCGCTCGCGATCATAACTTCTTGGATTCCAGTTGGAGCGGCGAGCCAAACCGACACACGGTCATCGTGATGATGATCGGCATAAGATGCAAAGCATCGACCTTTCGCCACAAACCAGCAGGGCTCGCCGTGACTGAGCCGCTCGGTTGCTTCTGGCAACGACATACAAATCATGCGAAGCTTTTCAAGAACCAAAGACGACATGACTCATTGTAATATAGTGAGCATGGATGGTGGAGAGCAAATTGCAGGATTTCCGAAGCGCATCCTTATATATGGAGTCACTGGGTCGGGAAAAACTACGTTTGCCAGTTCGTTGAGCAAGACCACTGGAATACGGTGGCAAGAAGTCGATGCCCTCATGTGGAATCCTGGCTGGGAATTCGTTCCCCTTGAATTACAACGAGAAAGGATTACTGAAATCTGTGCCCGAGACGAATGGATTCTCGATGCAGCATACGGAAAGTGGATCGACATTCCGCTCGAACGGGTGCAACTCATTATTGGTCTTGACTATGCTCGCTCAAGAACCCTTTGGCAACTGCTGAAACGAACGATCGCGAGGTGTCTCGACAAAAAGGAGGTCTGCAACGGGAATGTTGAGTCTTTGAAAGGAATGTTCTCGAAAGACTCGATCTTAATTTGGCATTTTAAGTCATTTGACCGCAAACGCGAACGGATGCGGTCGTGGCAAAAAGGGCAGACTGCCTTTCAAGTCCTGCTGTTTAAGAACGATACCGATCTGCAAAATTGGCTAGCTGAGCAAAAAAAACGTTCGACGAATCCCTAGACGTCAGCGATGAAAAATCATCGTCTCCAAGTTAGCTAGTACAAAGAATACGGTTTGTTTAACCTTTCTTTTTGAGCTTCAATCCCTTCAGCCTTTCCTTGTTTATTCGAGCAATCATCCCAACGTTTCTTCCAACAATTTGGGCAACCTTATATTCAAGTGAACTGCCATAGATTTGAGCAATTTCCGACATCGATACCTCGTAATCTTGTTCTAACCACTGCGTCATTCCGGCTGTTGCCGCCTTCAATGCTTCATCAAGGGATCCAGCCATTCCGACTGAAACAATGTGGGTTGACGTTTCAATTCTTGGTGTAGAAATGAAATTCTTTGGAAGTATCTCGACCGAAAATTCGACATCCATCGAGGTCTCTAAGCCCCATTCCGAAGTTTCTCCGTCTCCTTGAGCCGCATGCGCATCTCCGATGTAAACGAGTGCTCCCGGTTGTTCAATTTGCAAGTAGACCGTTGATCCTTGCACCAATTCGTTCGTGTCCATGTTGCCGCCAAATCGACCACAATCCCCGGTCGAAAATGGCGCAAACCCAAAAGCAGGCGCTACTGCTACGCATCCAAGCATAGGTCGCAACGGCACAGAAAAGTTCGCTAATCCTCCTGTCTTATCCTCGGGATAGGCTACTCCGCGTTTAGTGTCAATTTTCCATCGTATATCTTTCCCTAAATCTTTGGCCTTGACCGCCATTCGCGAGTCCAATATTCGCCGAGCCATGGCATCCAAACTATCAGCGTAATCTCGATTTAGACTCAACTTCTTAATGTGGATTGCTAAGGTATCCCCTTGTCTTGCTCCATAAACAAAGAAAGGGCCGGACTGTGGGTTTCCGTAAAGCCCTTTTCGCTCACCTTTTTCATCAATCCCTCCGGAATCAATGGTCTTCGTCTCAATCGTATCTCCGGGTCGAATAACGAGAGCAGGTTTGATGTCCGAGGAGAATTGGTTATGGTAGTCAGTTTGGTTGAATTGGACTTTTCTCGGCGGTCCGGAAGGTGGCTCAATAATCAACTTCGCAGAAAACGCGTGAGTACCGTCCATCGCCCCAGTATTTTTCAAGACGACCTTGCCTGTAATCAAATCGGCAGTTATCGTTCCGTCGTATGTATACGAACTGTTGTTTGATGGATCCTTTGCCTCGAAGTGAACAACGTTGCCTTTCCATGTTCCTTCCAAGTCGTCTCCCTGAAGCTCACCCCGTAAGGTCTCCCCAGATTTGCTCAGGGTCATGCTAATATGCTCTTTGTTTCCGTACAGGTCATTGGTAACAACCCAAGCAGACTTCAGATTAGATTGGGCGAATGCTGGACTAAATCTGGCCGAGATTAAGAGCGATAGACTTGATAGAATCATTTGAACATGAACTAGTACGAATGGTCACTCTTCCAAGTTCCTGATCCTCAACAATCAAGAATGCAACAGATCTACCGGCTAATCGAGCAGATTGCTGTCGCCGCAATCCCTTCAGATCGTCCGATTGAGCCCATTCCTTCATTGGTAGTCGCCTTGATGCTCACTCGATCCAACTCGATTCCGAGAATCGACGCTATGCGATTCCGAATATCCAAGGCTCGGGGCATAATCTTCGGTTTCTCCGCCTGAATGGCAATGTCAAGGTTCCCAATGGACCAACCACCTTCGCCAACCAACCGAGCTGCCTCAATCAAAAACTCTGAAGATGCCCGGTCCTTATGCGCCATATCGGTGTTCGGGAAAAGCTGACCAATATCCCCGGCGGAAATCGCTCCTAAAAGGGCGTCAACAAGCGCATGCAAAACAACATCCGCATCAGAATGACCTTCTAGTCCGATTTCGCCTTCAAACAAGACTCCACCCAACCAGCATGGTCGTGCAGGATCGGAGGAAAAACGATGAATGTCATATCCCAATCCGGTTCGGTTTTCAAATCCGAACAGAGCCCGACCACGAACCAAGTCTTCGGGAGTCGTAATCTTAAAGTTGTTTGGATCGCCCATTACCCATTCGGTAGTGTATCCGGCTTTGCTGAGAAGCTCCATATCATCAGTACACGGTTGATGGACTTTAGAGAAGGCGTCCGCGAAAACGGAAACCGGACCTCCCTGTGGCGTTTGCATCGAAATGGTCGTTGATCGATCTAAGTGAGTATCGAGGAGATCACCAGAAACGAGTTTCACGGTATCAACTGACGGAATCGCCGCAGCGACGGCCTTTCCTTCGATAATTGCCGAAGCCACTCTCGAAATTACATCGGCAGAAACAAATGGGCGAGCCGCATCGTGGAACATGACGCTTTCGCATCCGATTTGAGAGGCTTTCCATAGTCCGGCTATTGTGCTGGCGGTCCTTGTGTCGCCGCCCAGAATAACTTCTGCTTCCTCACCGACGACCCCTTTGATCGCCGAGTAATTCGTGTCCGAGCATACTACGATTACTTCATCAATCGTAGGGTGATTCAAAAGGGCCAAATAGCTTCGGTGCCAAACTTGCTTCCCGCCAACCAGCACCGAGAGCTTATCGCTCCCAAATCGAGAGCCTGATCCGGCGGCAAGAATCACCGCACCTAATTTCATGGCTGGTTCTTTCTAGGATAAATTTTTGATTTTGGTGGCTCGTCCGTCTCGATTTCAGCAAAAATCAGCTTTCCGCGTTCGGTCTGGATGACCTGAGTGACCATGACATCGTGAGTCTCACCAATATGGGCTCTACCATTCTCGATAATGACCATTGTTCCGTCTTCTAAGTAGCCAACCCCTTGCCCAATTTGGTTGCCTTCTCGAACAATGCTGATTTCCATGTGCTCTTGCGGAAGTACGTTTGGTCGGAGTGATAACGCTAAATCGTTTATGTTCAGAACCTTGACGTCTTGAAGACTGGCAACCCGATTAAGATTGTGGTCATTGGTAACTAAATCACCGCCCAAAGCGATTGCCAAGCGAACCAATCGAGAATCGACACCGTCGCCTTGCTCAGGTGCCAGTCGATCATGAATTCCAACCTCGATTTCGAACTCCGTTTGCATCAGCTTGAGAATATCAAGTCCCCTTCGTCCACGCTGTCGCCTTAAGCCGTCATGGCTATCGGCAATGTACTGAAGCTCTTCGAGAACAAACTGAGGAACATAGACGTTTCCTTCAATAAAGCCTGATCGAGCAACATCGTAAACCCGACCATCAATAATCACATTTGTATCGAGGATTTTGAGGCCAGTTCTTCTCGCTCTGATTTTCCCCCGGTACCAAGGCAAAGACTCTCGCATCGAATGAAGAGCGTAAATTGTAAACGTCGAGAAGAGGATCGCAATTCCGAAAACCAAAAGGGCGACAATTGACTTCGAAAGGGGAAATTGGTTGAGAAAAGTAATGAAAAACGTTGCGACGATGAATCCCAAGATTCCGCCGACAAACCAAGTGATCTTTTCCGAATCATCGGTTCGATCCCATCGATTGCCAAATCTCTCGGTGAATCGAATCAAGAGGGATCCGATAAACCATCCACAAACAATGCCTGAAATTGTGAATGGTAACGAAGTGGTAAATCCTGACGGTACTTCGACGAAATCTGGGACAAAACGCTTGCCAAGGTTATTTACGGCAATCGGACCAAATAGACCAAGGACGGTTGCAATAAAGGCTGCAAAAACACCACAAATTAGTATCTGAAAGGCGCTTTTCGTCTTGCTGCTTTTTCGTGATTGCTTTGGTTTTTCCATCATGGTCTAATTCCTTTGCTCTAAAACTTCCATGCGTGCGTTTGACAAAATTGTAAAGGTAAACGCTTGGTTCACATTTCCCTGACTCAATTTCACATGACTAGCGGTAAAAAAGTCTGAAGGGGGCACGCTATCCAATCCTAGCCAGTCGTATCCCGTCCAAACTTCAACCCACGCGTGATAATAAAAGTTTCCATCAAAGTTAACCAGACCGCTGGCTAATCTTGCTGGAATATTTGCCGCTCTACATAAGGTTGTAGTAAGAATTGCGTAATCTCGGCAGACACCTTCTTTTGCGTCTAATACTTCCGACGCATCCCTAAGTACACCAATTCCGGCATTGGGCGTCATCTTACTGTTTACGAACTTTCTGATCGAAAGTGCGGCTGAACGAACATCGGTTTTCTTTCCGATGATTTCTTTCGCCAATTTCACAAACCTTGAAGAAGTTGATGGAATCAACATACTCGGTTTGACCCAATCCGGTTTTTGACTCTTTGCCGCTGAAAGGCTCACCGATTTTGCACTGGATAGCTGGGTTGGCTTAGCGTGGACGATCCAAGCTCCAGATTCCTTCCGGGCGCCCTGCTGACTGTCATTTGGAATAGTTGGCAAGTTATCCGCATTCAACCGAATCTTAAGGTTGCTCAAACTTATCGGTTGATTGAGAGCTATGCTCGGTTTGATGCTCATCAACGCGGCAAGGTCAGGCTGAGACTCATTGCTAACTTTGCCAAGGGCTTCCGCTTTTGTTGAAGGGACCATCTCCATCCCGATGGTGGTCGTTACTTTGATGATGTCGCCTTTATTGCTGGTGAAGACGGTCGTGTTCATTCGGGTGTCTTCGATCAAAATAGCGTTTGCGGTCGTCTCTATTCCGTCTATTGTCACCGGTTTTTTGCCGAGAAGCTTAGCCGTGTTCTTGACTAAACTCACCGTAGATGGATCAAGAACGTAAAACACTTTCGATGATCCGATTGCGATTGGCTTGAGGGCAAATTCTGCCACCGGATCATCAACTACTGATCCATCTTTTGGCATGGCAAGGGTTTGCTTGGATTTTGCTCCGTTATTATTGACCTCAATTCGAATCCCTGACGGCTCGAACCATGCATCCAGAATTTGCTTTCGACCGGCGCTTGACTGAGAAAAGTGCATTTGGACTGGTTTACCTGCGACCGAGATGGTTTCAGAATCCAAGTTCATTTCAACATTCGAACCAATCAAGCCAATTTTGATCTCTGTCTTAGATGTTGAACGTTCAGCCGGCTGCCCCTTGTAGCTTGTCGTTCCCGTGGAATAAGAGGAATAACCAACCTTAGAGCCCTGCAACCATATTGTGAAATAGGTCTCTTCTGGCAAGCGGTTTGCAAATATTGGGAGCAGGAGAGTGGCTAGCATCCTAATGTAAGACGTACTTTTGTCACGAGGAATTCAATTCTTTTTGAGAAGTTTTGAAAAAAAGCAGTATAGTTTTCAATTCGAACGGGCATCATTTACCTGGAAAGGACAAGTATTCATCTTTCGGAATTATTTATGGCTTCAAAACTCGTCATCGTAGAATCACCCGCCAAGGCAAAAACCATTGGGAGCTATCTTGGTAAGGACTACGAAGTTCTCGCAAGTATCGGTCACATCCGGGACTTAGTACACAACGCAAAAAATCTGCCAGCCGAAGTCAAAAAACTATGGTGGGCTGATTACGGCATCAATGTAGACAATGATTTTGAGCCCTACTATGAGGTTCCAAAGGAGAAGGCTGCCCAGGTAGCCAAGCTTCGAGCGGCGATGAAGGACAAGGATGAGCTTGTACTCGCAACTGACGAAGACCGAGAAGGAGAAGCCATTTCGTGGCACCTTCTCGAGATCCTCAAGCCAAACAAAAAAGTAAAAGTCTCTCGAATTGCCTTTCACGAAATAACGAAGGAAGCGATACAAAAAGCGATTAGCTCTCCGCGCAACATTGACCTCGACTTGGTCGAAGCTCAAGAAACCCGGCGAATGTTGGACCGGTTGTATGGTTACACCTTGTCGCCGGTATTGTGGACCAAAGTCACGAAGAACCTTTCGGCTGGACGCGTACAAAGCCCAGCCGTTAAATTGGTTGTCGAACGTGAAAAAGCGCGTCGCGACTTCGTTTCTGCCGAATATTGGGACCTCCGAGCAAGATTCCAAGTTCCGGCTGGTTTGTTCCAAGCCGACCTAGTCGAAGTAGAAGGGAAGCGCGTTGCCCTGGGTCGGGACTTTGACGAAAACACCGGAAAGCTCCATGGCAAATCCGACGTCATGTGGATTGATGGCAAAGCCGCGGGCGAACTGGCAGTCGCAGCTAAAGCCGCCAAGCCATATATTGTTGAATCGCTAACCGAAAAGGAGGCGCAACAGAAGCCTCAGCCACCGTTCATGACAACGACGCTTCAACAGGACGCCAACCGAAAATTCTCGTTTGGTTCTGATCGAACCATGCGGATCGCTCAGACCCTCTATGAAGGTGTTGAGCTTGGCGGAGAAACCGTTGGTTTGATTTCTTACATGCGTACCGATTCTTTGACATTGTCCGATGATGCCCTAAGGTCAGTACGCGGCTACATTGCAAAACACTATCCCGACGCCCAAACCGAAAAGCCGATCAAATACACGAGCAAGGTTAAGAATGCGCAAGAAGCTCACGAAGCCATTCGCCCGACTGACGCGGCTCGATCGCCAGATAAGGTCCGTAGCTTCCTAACTGACGATCAATACAAAATCTACTCACTGATTTGGCAACGAACGGTCGCTTGCCAAATGAAGCCAGCGCGGATGCTTCGAACCGAAGCAAAGATTTCTTCGAATTCGACCGCAGGGAAGTTGGTTTTCCAAGCAAACGGAAGCCAAGTGCTCGACCCCGGTTATCTCAGCGTTTATTTAGAAGGAAAAGACGAGGAGGACGAAGGCGATCGAATCTTGCCACGAATGTCCGCCAAGCAAGAAGTTGGCTTGGCCGAACTTGATCCATCTGAGCACCATACGACTCCTCCGGCTCGATACAACGACGCAACCCTCATTCGCAAGCTGGAAGAACTCGGTATCGGTCGACCTTCAACCTATGCTTCAATCATTTCGGTCATTGTTGACCGAGGGTATGTACGTAAAGTTGGTAAGCAATTGGTTCCCACATGGCGGGCATTCATGGCTATGGAAGTGCTCGACGTTCACTTTAGCGAACTCATGGACTTTGGGTTTACCGCAAGACTTGACGATGTCCTCGACGAGATTTCGGAAGGGAAGTCAAACTCCAAGGCGTACCTTAAGGAATTCTTTATCGGCGACGCTAGCAAGCCTGGATTAAAGCCGATGGTCGAAGAAAGGAAGCTTCAGATTCCGTTCCCGAACCTTCAAATTGGCAAAGATGAAGCTACTGGCGAAGAGATAAAAGTCCGAACTGGCAAGGACGGTAGTCCATTCCTTCAACTCGGAGAGCAGAAGGTATACGCTAATATTCCTGACGATCTTGCTCCTGCCGATTTAACTCTCGCGAAAGCCCATGAGCTTTTTGCTCAGAAAGCACCAGCCGCCGAATCAATCGGTGTGCATCCCGATACTGGACGAAACCTTTTGCTCAAACATCGCCAAGGCTATTACATTGAAGTCGAGCGAACCCCAGAAGAGATCGAAAAGAAGGTCAAACCGACTTGGGTTTCTCTGCCACCAGCTATTGCGCCACAAGACCTGACGAAAGAAGAGCTTGACACCTTGTGCCGATTCCCAAGGCTGATCGGAAAAGATGGAAGCAATGAAGTCTTCTTTAAGATGGGTAAGTTTGGTCCGTACGTTGAGGCAGGTACTGAGCGCCGGACCGTTGAAGATTGGCGAAAGGGCGGAGTGATGACTTTGGAGGAAGCTCTCGTGATCTTGGCTCAACCAAAAACATCTGGTGCCGCTTCGAAGAAGGGCGCCCTCAAAGAGATGGGAGAAATCGCCGGATGTGCCGGCCCGGTCAAAGTCATGACTGGCTTCTACGGTCCCTATGTGACCGATGGTGTCACGAACGCTACGATTCCCAAGTCAATTGACCCATTGTCTCTCACGAACGAGCAGGCAGCAGAAATGTTGCAAAAGAAGCGAGACGCTCCGCCTTCGACCAAAAAGGGTGGGTTTAAGAAGAAAGCCCCGGCAAAGAAGGCATCCGCAAAGAAGAAATGATCTGCAGAGTTGTTTATCACGAGTCGCAAGAATATCAACAAGCAGTAGAGCTTCGCCGGCAAGTGCTACGACTTCCGTTAGGACTCGATTTCACGACCGAACAATTAGATTCTGAAATAGATTCCTTCCACTTTGTTGGAGATGTGGAAGGAATCGTTTTGGCTACCGCGATGGCTACCCCGTTGGATATTGAGGTGATCAAGATCCGCCAAGTTGCGGTGAGCCGGAGCCAACAAGGTAAGGGCTATGGGCGAGGCATCATGCTTTATGCCGAAGAATGGGCAACCCAGATGGAATACAAAACCGTCGTCCTCCATGCACGCGCAAGCGTGGTCGACTTCTACTTAAAGCTCGGTTACGAACTCTTCGATGAACCGTTCGAAGAGGTCGGAATCCCACACAGAAAGATGAGAAAACCCATTGGAGGGTAGGCGTCAAGAGGATGGGTCATTGTGTTGCACGTAGGGTTTGAGAGAGCCTTTTTAACCTCCAACGCGTTGTGACCTAGCCGATTTTAGGCTCAAATAGGCGTGGCGGCGGAGGTAGCCGGCTACAAGTATTTGTTCTGTTTGACACTATGACCAAGCCACGTCCCACCTGACAAAAAAACGTATAGGTTGTTTCGATTTCAGTCTGAGGCGAACTCTAGCTACTTTGACTTCTCTTTCGACTTCGCTGGCAACGACTTTGGTTGACGCTTCGGGAAATTAACCCCGTGATCCTTCATCATTTGGTAACCCTTCAAGATGAGTCCAAACGTGGCGATGTACGGCGCAAACTTCGAAACTCCTTGGTTCGCAATTGAAGCAAACAAATCTGCCGAAGACGAAATCTTCGAGGAAGTATTGCTCAAATCCTTGACCCGTCCTTGAACTTCGCTGGCGATGGAATCCACCTTTTCCGAAATCGAGTCAACTCGGTCCGAAATCCGGTCAACTTTTGGCTTCAAATCCTTGGCAACTTCCATCAGTTTAATCATTGCGAAAATGAGCACGCAAAAGAAAACTGCGTTGACCACGAAGAAGAGTCCAGAAAAAATCAGCCACCAATTAGGAATCTGCACAGCTTAATAATAGCCGTTTTAGCTGAAAAAGTTAGTGTGTTGCTATTGAGATTCGATGCGCGCCCGGACCAAATTTCTTTCCGCCAACAATCGCCGTAGTATTCCGGGGAACCAAGAAGTCCACTTCAATTTGAGTGCCGACAGTTTTCCAAGACACTTCGATCAAACCGTGCGGAGTTGGAACTCTGCCCGTTGCCCAAGTCAACCCGACCGGTTGCGGATCAATGATGAACTCCTTAAACCCAGGCTTGTTCGGCACCACACCTAAAATTCGCCCCGACATTTGGACCATCGGAGTTGCGTTCCAAGCATGGCTCAGGTCACCAACCGTCCACATTTCGTAAAAGGATTGGGTGTCCGGCACTATTTTCCACCGATCAAGTTGCTTCACGGCCTCAGAACTAAAGAGTCCAGCCTTAAACATCGCTTCAAAAACAAAGTGCATAAAGTACGGCTGACAATTCATGTCCTTTCGAGCCAATACCGCCTTCATCGCCGATCGTGACCGCTCAGGCGAAGTCAAACCGCATGAAACTGCAAGCGTATTAACCTGCGTCGAAAATGTCTCAATGTCCTTGTCAGCAGGCAACCACTGATTAGGCTTAATCGTTGTCTGAAACGGCTTTCCATCTCGATAAAGCCCTTGGCTAGAATTCCAAAGTTCAGATTCAAATGCCGTCGAAATCTTCTTTCTCAAGGACTGGTAGCGGGACGATTCTTTTGGAGACTTAGTGATAGATGCAACTGAAATCGCGTCCCCCAAGGCTTGATAGTAAAGAGCCGTCATGTACCCTTGACCAATGACCGCCGGAGGATGATGCAGGGTAAATCCTTCGATTTCGACCCAATCCATGAACATGTAATTAGGTGCCTGAGAGACCAAGCCGTTGGGTCCAATGTAGCCTTCAAAACGCTCCATCAGTTTCTTGACGTGAGGAGCCATTTGTTTCAATGGAGCCGCGTCTCCCGTGTACTCGTAATACTGAACCAACATCCGAAGCCAAAGCAGGGAATAGCTCGTATGGAAGCTCTGATAGTTCCGTTGCTCAAGCGTCCGAGCAACCTTCTTGAGATCCTGTCTTGCCAAGGTTCCCTCGCCAAACGCGTAAAACGAGTTGAGCGACTCGATGAGATAATCGCCAGCGTCGGATATCGGCTCCTGATGATGTGGCGAGTCCAAATGGTGAGTCTGCATGCAAATCTGAGTGACCCAGCGACTGACTTCCCAAATTCGATTGTAATTTGAATTGCTGCATTCAAATGAACCAAGATACTGGACCGGGTATGACGTGAAAACGCATCGGACGTCCAAAATTTCGATCGGTTCCGTCACACCCTCCGCCTTAATGTTGATCACCGAAAAACTATCGTAGTAGGGAAGTTCAAATGTCTGAAGTCCTTCTCGGAGAATGATCTCGGATTGCCGATTTGCTCCCGGAGCATCATGTTCGTTCGGCGTCAAAATCAGCTTTGCCCCGACGTGACCCCGAACCCTCATTCCTACGTAACCCGACAATACATGCCCGTATTGCACAGAATATGTTCCGTCATAGGCGAAAACCGCTCCATCGGTGCTCTTTCTCGGTAACACCCCTGGCGATACTCTGGTGAACCCAACAGAAGGAATGATGGCTTCTAAAGCAGGTGCCAACTCACTGACTAAGGTTTCAGGTTTTTTTCGTTTTGAGATTTCTGATGGTGTCCAATGTTTTGCCTCAATGTTCCCGATTTGCCATCCTTCCGGTTCCGCCTTCATGTCAAGTCGATACCCATTCTTGGCACCGGACTGATCTAAGTCACCCGCAGTTGACGACGTCCACGATGAGTCGGTTCCAATCGTAGAGATCGAGTTGTTCTGGTCAAAAACTTTGAAATCAGCCTTTAAGCCCGGTTGCCCCGTCGATGCATCGTATTGAACCAATGGAATCGGGAACACTTCAATGGCGATGACATTCTCCCCTTTTCGGAAATAAGAAGTGAGATCGCGAACATCTTTGAGCCAAGGACCACAAGGTCCGGAATCGTAGTCCCGCCCGATGTCCGCAGGTCCCCGAGCGGCGAGCTTCCCATTGATCCACATCCGATACCGCACCTCGGCCGTAATCCAACTGCGGACCAGTTTCGGACTGTTTTCCAATGTTACGAACTTCAAAAATCGGGCTGGAACATCCTTTTTTGAATTCGCGCACCAAATCCACTGTCCGACCTGAGGACCCATTTCGGATTCAGCAACAGGTTTCGCCCGTTCACCAACTTGGACCGACTGCTTGCTTACTTTCGGTGGCTTTGCGTAAGCCCATATGGGTCCACGGACATCGAAGTTCAAAACATTCATAAAGGCAATTGCAGCCACAAGCATTACTTGAAATTATAGACTCGCCAACCTAGGCTCATCGCCTTAATTCTCGAATCGCGGCATCCCACCACGGATCATCTGAACCGAACTTGATAGAAACTGGAGGTTTCCACTCGTGCCTCGGGGTTCCGTTCACGTGAAACACTTCCTCGGTCGGAAAGAATACCCGGATGTGCGAAACGGGTAACTCAAGATTGTCTACCGCTCCCCGCAAGCCAGCCATACCTGTTCCGATGACAGTTGCTCGCTTCATCGCGTCAAATCCAACCGCAATGCCTTCACCCATGCTTCCGGTCCATCGACCGACCAGAACGACTACCTTGCCCTTGATCGGCGAACTCAAGCGAGGAGAAGCATATTCAACCCAGTCGCGAACCGTTTTTGTATCGCGCTCGACAACCCGATGCCGCTGATAGGGAAGTCGTTTTGAAATGAACAAACCCATGATCCCTCGAGCGACCGAACTTGTCCCACCACTGCCGGTATTCCGAAGATCAATGACAATCCCTTTTGCTTTCCGAAGTTCAGGCACCAACGCATCAAATTCCTTAATAAGGTCATCTTGCCCGAGAGAGTCTTCCGGACGGAGATAAGCGATTCCGTTAGCTCGCTTCTCAAAGGTTAAGACTTTCTTTGACCGAGGAGTGAAAGCAGTATCTAGCGTTGTCTCCCAAACTGCACCTTCACGATTGATGAATAAGGTTCGTTTCTTATTCCAAACTCCGGCCAAAGACGAATTCAATGCCCAATCCCAACCTCTTGCGTCGGGCTTATGAATTTGGAACCAAGTTTGAGAAGCTTGTCGAACTGGCACTCCCTGAATTTGCACGATCTCATCGCCGGACTTAAGACCAGCTATCATCGCAACTGAGCCAATTCTAACCTGATCAATAATCGCCTTTTCGCCCTTCCATCGGGCAATGAGGTCCGTTCCGCTTGGAACTAATCGAGGCGATGAGTCATTGTTGGTGCCAAGAGATGCGTGAAAATCGTGTAACTCTCCAACTATAGATTCCAGGTGACTCAGAAGCTGATCCCGATCCTTCACCATGTGGAACTTAAGTGAATATCTGGACTCTAACGCTTTCAGGTCGATCCTGTCCGAATGAACGTAAGCCCCATACTGATCAAAGGCACCAATCAGCTCTTTAAGGTCCTTCGTGTAGTCGCCAGGGAAGGAAGATTGAATTGCCAAGGCGGCCAAAATACTCGTCATTGAGACCGAGATTTTACCTTCCGACTCTTCGCTGACAGGCAACAGCTTCCTGGCTGAAGGCTATATCAGCTCGTACCGCGTATTCCGGCGCCGCGGCTCATAGCCCGCGTCCCGAATCAGCCGCTCAAACTCCTCGGCGTTCAATATAAACTTATTGCCCGCCGCTGAAACAACATTTTCCTCGATCATCACACTGCCAAAGTCATTCGCCCCATACTTCAAGCCCATCTGCGCTACTTTCGGACCTTGGGTAAGAATTGACAACTGAATATTGTCAAAGTTGTCCAAGAAAATTCGCGAAACCGCAAGGGTCCGCAAGTAGTCCGATGCCGACGCCTTCTTTGGAATCTGCAACTGAGTATCTTCTGGCTGGAAGTTCCAAGTCACGAACGCCCGAAATGGCTGACACTCATCTTGTAAATCGCGAATACGCGAAAGATGCTCAATCCGGTCGTCCAGGGTCTCAATGTGACCGAACATCATCGAGGCCGTGCCCTTCAACCCGAGTGAAGCCGCCGTTCGCATGCAAGCCAACCAATCTTCCGTCTTATCCTTGTACGGAGCAATGATGTTCCGAACCCGGTCAACAAGAATCTCGCCGCCAGCACCCGGAATCGAATGCAACCCCGCGGCGTGAAGCCTCTTCAGTGTTTCCGGAAGCTTTAGCTTCGATATGTGGGCAATGTAGATGATCTCAGCTGGACTCAAAGCGTGCAAGATCACATTTGGAAACTGAGCCATGATCTTAGCAAAAATCCCTTCGTAGTAGTCAATTTTTAGCTTAGGATTTAAGCCGCCTTGAAACAAAATCTCGACCCCACCCTTATCGACCGTATCTTGGACTTTTGCAAGAATATCCTCGTCCGAGTGGGTGTACCCCTCTTGGTTGCCGGGAGTTCGGTAAAACGCGCAGAACTTGCATCGAACCCAACACACGTTCGTATAGTTCAGAATTCTCCCAACAATATAAGTCGCTACCGCAGGATCGGTCCGCTGCTCACGCCGGAAATTTGCCAGAGCCGCAACTTCTAGTGGGTTCGGATGATCAAAAAGGAATCTGGCTTCAGCGACCGAAATACGTTCATTGGCATACACTTTGTCCGCAATCGTTTCAATCGATATCGGAGCCAATTCAGTTGTAAGGGTTGCCATTATCTTCGTAGTTTACTACGAGGCTGTACCAACTTTCATTGCTACTTGAAACTTTGTCGAGTAAACCTTGAGGTAGATTTTGACTCCTTCGAAAGCAGCTTATGCGATGAGCCGCCTTCAAACTGTAGCAAAATCAAACTCTTTTGTAATGGCACTTGAACGTCGCCGCCCAACTGCCATCCTTCATTTTGACTTCCCATAGCCACAGAAATGATTTAGCCGTGATATCCTGAAAAACCATTCGATGAACTTTATCTCCTGGATTCAATGGACTACTGTAAAGCACCATTTTGTTGGTCTCCCACTTTCCGGTCAGGGCAATATAGCCTGATTGATTGTCAACCCATGTTTGATGCCACTGCTTACCTTTGGCGTCATAAACCGACCAACTCTTGCCTACGAGCCCAGCACCGTCGAAATTCTCTTGGATGACTTTGCCTTCGAGGACTTTTTCGATCTTGTTTTTAGATTTACTCTTAACCCATTCATCTTTGCTAGGATCACTGCGAGTCTCAGTGTCGAGGTTCCACGATCCGACCCAGAAATCAAATTGTGAAGCTGGGTCACTTTGAGTACTTGTCATAACTGCAAGAAGGGGGATGAAGCTGATCATGGCATAAGATACGCCGCACTTTTGAGCGAGGAATCTAACAATTCACGGAACTGAATCTAACAATATCACTATATGATTAAAAGGGAATCGATGGGGACCTTAAGTGCGAAAGAGATAGCCGAGCAATTTCGAACCAAGATTGCTCGCGGCGAATTTCTACCCGGACAGCGATTGCCAACCGTTCGCGAAATGGCTAAGGAATTCAGAGTCTCATCGGATACGACTTATCGCGCTTACAAAATTCTTGGTGAAACCGGACTGATCAATATGCGGCATGGTGCCAACACATTTGTTGCCAATCCGCTACCTGGAAAGGTTGGGGCATCGGTTCTGCAAGATGTGATCGGCAAAGGTCCGTACAACGAATTTGAGGCTCTGAGCGAGTCATCTAATGTGCGGTCTTTTGCTACAAACGTTGGTGACCCGAAGTTCTTTCAGGTCGACGCATTCTTAGCTGAACTAAGAGACGTTTTCAATTGTGGACCGTGGGGCTTTTACTATGGACCTCCGGAAGGTGATCTGGGGCTACGTAGTTCTCTTGCCGATTGGCTAACCAAACTTGGCACACCATCAACTGCCGAAAGGCTAGTGATTACCATGGGGTCTCAACAAGCTTTCACGCTCTTGGGTCGTTTACTTCTTTCTTCCGGCGACTCAGTTGCTATCGAGGGCGCTGATCATCTGGGCGGACAATTGCGTTGGTCTGCTCTAGGAATCCAGAGGAATATCATTCCTAGACTAGTGGGTGAACTCCCCAACTTCAATGAGATCGAAGCTGACAAATCAAAGGTGATTGTCGTATCTCCGACCGGATGCGGGGCAACTGGACGGGTCATGTCGACCCAATCTCGAAGGCAGCTGTTAAAGATCTGTAGTCGGAAGGGAACTTTGATTATCGAGGACACATCGAATGCAGGATTCTGTTTCGTTGATCGTCCACAAGACCTTGCTTCCGAAGACAATAAGGTAATCCAAATTGGTTCGTTCGCGAACATCCTCGCACCCGGACTCCGAATTGGATACATTTTGGCGTCGCTCGAAATCTGTGCAGCCCTATCTCGTCAACAACAGATTGAGACTGGAGGGCTCGGTCTTCCGATGCAAATTGCGCTTGCCAACTATATGCGGGGCGGGGCACTGAGGGATCAAATTCGACGATCCTTGCCAAAATATCGAAAGCGTCGAGACACGCTGCTGGCCAGCCTTGCCAAATTTATGCCGAAAGGCAATACTTGGACAATTCCCCAAGCTGGCTTTGCATGTAAGGTCATGATCCAGGGTCAAATCGATCAAAGAGACTTATACAATCGGGCAGTTGAGAGTGGAGTGGCATTCATGCCAGGGTTATCCATGTTCCATGAATCAGAGTCATCGCACTCAATTCGAATTTGCTTTGGAAATCAGTCAGAGGCTAGGATCGAAGAAGGGACCCGAATATTGGCGGATCTGATGCGAGCGAATTAGCTCTCCCCCCTTGCTCTGACCCTGAATCGTCGGGTATAACTATTGATTCGCCGCGCTGTGCGCGGAGAAATAAACGTGCTTCGTAGCTCGTTTGGCAGGGCGACCCCATTCGGAATTTCCGGACAGTTAGGGCAACGTCAGTGATTCATAAGACGAATCCGACATGTCGAACGATGCGTTGAAGCGGAGAAAAATTATATGCTTCCAGGCATTTTAGGACGAAAAATAGGCATGACTCACATCTTTAACGGTGTGGGCAAAATGGTGCCCGTTACCGTCGTGGAAGCAGGGCCTGTCTACGTAACTCAGATCAAAACTGACGCCGTCGACGGTTACTCTGCAATCCAAGTCGGATACGGTGAAGCCAAAGAAAAACAATTGACATTCCCCAAGTTCGGTCACCTCAAAAAATCAGGTGTCGGCAAGAACCTTAGAACTCTCCGCGAGTTTCGAGTTGAGAAGACTGATGGCTTCGAACTCGCTCAAGAGATTATCGTTGACATTTTTGCTGAAGGCGAATCTGTAACTGTAACCGGATTCAGTAAGGGGCGAGGTTTTGCCGGTGGTGTTAAGCGATACCACTTTAAGGGACAGCACATGACCCACGGCTTTATGACCCACCGACGACCGCTTTCAAACGGTGCAACTGGACCACAAAGGGTTTTCAAAGGAAAGCGTGGACCTGGCCATATGGGTGACGCTCAAGTCACACAGAAGGGACTCAAGATCGTTAAGGTTGACGCAGAGCGAAATCTGGTCCTTATCGATGGTAGCGTTCCCGGTCCAAATGGTGCCCTCGTGGTAATTAATAAGGTGAGCAAGTAATGGCAGCAATCGAAGTAAAAGACAAAGCTGGCAAGAAAGTTGGCTCACACGATCTCAGCGCGGCATTGACCACTATTTGTGCAAGCCACACAACGATTCATAGAGCCGTAGTTGCTGAAGAAGCGAATTCTCGCCAAGGTACGCAAAGCGCCAAGACCCGAAGTGAAACTCGTGGTGGTGGTCGAAAGCCGTACAAGCAGAAGAAGACCGGTAATGCCCGACAAGGTACGATCCGCGCTCCGCAATATGCGCACGGTGGTATGGCTCTCGCAGTCAAGCCACGTGACTATTCCAAGAAAATCAATAAGCAAGAAAAGCGAGCTGCAATTCTCAGTTCACTTGCCATGCACATTGAAGCTGGAAATGTAACCATCGTAGACAAGATCGCTTTTGGAACTCCGAAGACAAAAGACGCAATCGCATTTCTCGCCGCCCTTGGGCTTGCAGACACGCGAAGAGTCTTGGTTATTCTTTCCGAAGTCGATGATATCGTAACCAAGAGCTTCAGGAATTTAGGCGGAGTCGAAATTCGAACCGCTCCTGCAAGCGTGAAGAAAGGCGAAGAAGGCCCTAAGACACAAGCATTCTCGGCAAGAGACGTACTTGTTGCTCATAAGGTTGTAATCGCGAAAGATGCGCTTGCTCGCATCGAAGAGGTTTGGGCTAAATGATGAATCCTTACGAGATTATTGTTGCTCCTCACTTGACCGAAAAGTCTGTTGCCCTTTCGTACGGCGATCCAAAGATCAAAGACGAAGCCCAGATTGTTCGCAAGTACACGTTTATCGTGAAAAGGGATTCGAACAAAATTCAAATCAAAGCTGCTATCGAAGCGCTTTATAACGACGGAAAAAAGAAGGGCGAGGGCATAAATGTGACCTCAGTTCGAACGATTAAGGTTCTCGGCAAAAAGCGACGCCGCGGCAAGAGTTCTGGTTACGAACCAGATCGCAAAAAAGCTGTGATTACGTTGGCAGTAGGTCAGATGCTGGAGGATTACGGAGTCTAAAATGCCAGTTGTAAGATTAAAACCAACATCACCGGGACGAAGGTTCCAGTCCGTCTCAACCTATTCGGAATTGACAAAGGGTAAGCCAGAAAAAAGCCTGCTTGCTCCTTTGACAAAGTCCGGTGGACGAAACAGCTATGGACGTCTCACGATGGCAAATCGTGGCGGTGGAAACAAGCGACGATATCGAATCATTGACTTTAAGCGACAGAAGGATGGAATGATAGCAACGGTTGCTGCGATCGAATACGATCCGAACAGAACCTGCCGAATTGCATTGCTTCACTACGCTGATGGCGAAAAGCGATACATTCTTGCTGCTCGAAATCTAGAAGTTGGAGCCAAGATCCTCAGTGGTCAAGGCGCCGATATTCTTCCGGGCAACTGTCTCGAGCTTCAGCACATCCCGCTTGGTACCTTGGTGCACAACATCGAGATTCAGCCAGCGAAGGGTGGGCAAATGGTTCGTTCCGCCGGAGCGTCGGCTCAGGTGATGGCAAAGGAAGGTGCTTACGTAACCCTCCGACTACCATCGGGCGAAATGAGAATGGTTCATAACACCTGCCGGGCAACGGTTGGTGAAGTCGGTAATGCTGAGCACGAAAACGAATCGCTCGGTAAAGCTGGTAAGAATCGAAATCTTGGTAGAAAGCCTCACGTTCGTGGTGTTGTAAAGAGCCCACGAGACCACCCTCACGGTGGTGGTGAAGCGAAGTCGCCAGTCGGACGTAAGAAGGGACCAGTTGACCGTTGGGGCAACAAGGCTCTTGGACAGAAGACCCGAAGCAATAAGCGAACTGATCGATTTATTGTTAGGAGACGCAACAAAAAGTAAAGTTTGAGTTCGTTCGGTCTCGGTAACGAGACCGGATAACTCCTAGTGCACTGCCCGTTCTGGATAAGTTCAGGCGAAGGTTAATCACAGGAAAATAAATGGGAAGATCATTAAAAAAGGGCTTCTTTGTCGATGACCACCTAATGAAGAAGGTGGACAAGATGAATGAGACCGAACAAAAAAATCTAATTAAAACATGGAGTCGCCGATCGACAATCATTCCAGATATGATTGGTCACACGATCGCGGTTCACGACGGGCGAAAGCACGTTCCAGTTTTTGTAACCGAGAATATGGTCGGTCACAAACTCGGAGAATTTGCTCCAACTCGAACCTATCGAGGCCACCAAGGTGGCATCCCTGAGCGAGGAGTCAAGCTCAGATAACGAGGAAACTATGGAAGTAAGCGCAACAGCAAAATATGTCCGTGTTCAACCTCGTAAGGTTCGAATCGTCGCGGACGAAATCAAAGGAATGCCAGCAGCATTCGCGATCCACAAGCTCCGGTTTCACACTAGCAAAGGTGCATTCTACTTAAAGAGAGTGCTGACATCTGCAATTGCAAACGCAGCAGAAAATAACAACCTTGGTGCTGACGTTCTGAAGATTGCACGAATTGAGGTCAACGAAGGCCCTCGACTCAAGCGAATCCAAGCCAGATCGATGGGACGAGCTAACCGAATTGTCAAAAAGACAAGCCACATCACTGTGGTAGTCGAAGAGTATGAACCAGCGGCAGAAGTTAAGCCACACGGTACTAAGGCGAAGCCAAGACCTACTTTTGGACCAGTAAAAGCGGCCAAGAAGAAAGTTGAAGCAAAAGTAGCTGAAGTTGAAGAAGTGGTGATGACTGCAGTGACTGAAGAAGTCGCACCTGAGGTTCATGAAGAAGTAGTGGAGCAGGTTTCCGAACCTGTAACAGACGGGGCAGATGCCTCCGAGGAGACCAAAGAAAACTAATGGGACAGAAAATACATCCAGTTGGTCTGCGCGTCGGCATCATTCGA
>JAYVHY010000362.1:0-6441 GCA_043770615.1 Armatimonadota bacterium
CCTTGGTTGGAGCCAACGAAGCCGGAATTTCGGTATAGGTGTTTGCGGCTTTATTGAGGGTCCAAATCATCTTGCCGTCTGATTCAACCAATTTGGTTACCGTGTCAATCTTAAACATGCCGCCTTTAGCGTAAACAAGGCTGCCTTTTTCGATGCCACCGCTTAGCTTTTGAATAACGAAATCGGCTTTGAGAGATTTAGCGTCCTGAAGAATGGCAACATGCCCCTTGACCGCGCCAGGAAGGTCTGACTGAGTGAACATGGCGCTACCGAGAACCGCCAATGCAGATGATAGAAGTAAGAATTTCATATTTATAAGCCTCTAAATTTAAACGCTTTGTAACCAAGTTAGTTTACAGGTATTCGAGTTCAAAACGTTATATGCTAGGATTAACGGATTCGATGGAAACGAAGTTAACTTTCTTATTGTTGGGGGCAGGCTCGCGAGGTTCGATGTTTGCCGAGATATTGGCAGAGGATTACGCACCCGGAACACTCGTTGCGGTTGCAGAGCCAAATCCGCAAAGTCGCGAGAAAATCGCAAAGTTGCACAACATTCCCAGCGAACGTCAATTCTCATCGTGGGAAGAGGCACTGGCTCAACCCAAGATGGCAAATGTCGTTGTGAATACCACGATGGATCGACACCACGTAGCTTCGGCAATCGCAGCCTTTGAACTCGGATATCACATGCTCCTCGAAAAGCCGATGGCAAGCACGCTGGCTGATTGCAACAAAATTGCCGACGCGGCCAGGAAAGCAGGAATGATTGCAAGCGTATGCCATAGCCTTCGATACAACGATGTTTACGCAGCAATTCGAGAAGTACTGCGATCGGGAAGAATTGGCGATATAGTCAGCGTTGATCAGCTCGAAGCGGTCGAACATATCCATCAATCGCACTCCTTTGTCCGCGGTAACTGGGGGAACGAAGGTCGAAGTGCTTTCATGCTTCTAGCCAAGAGCTGTCATGACATCGATATCCTGTTCGACCTAGTTCACGACGATTGTGTCCGAGTTAGTTCCTTTGGGTCGCTTTCATTCTTTAAGAAGGAAAATGCCCCGGCGGGAGCACCGGCAAGGTGCCTGGATGGATGTCCCGCCGAGGCTGAGTGTCCATACCAAGCGATGAAGGTTTACGGGACGCCGGGCAAGGGATGGGGACAATCAGTTGGGCTAACAATGACTGGCGACCTGCTAACTCAAGCCTTGCAAAGTGGACCATACGGCAAATGCGTCTTCCAAACTGATAATGATGTCGTTGATCATCAGGTGGTATCAATGGAATTCAAAAAGGGACAAACAGTGACCTTCACCATGACGGCATTTACGCCATTTGGTGGACGTCGGATAAGAATTCATGGGACAAAGGGTTATTTGGAAGCGGCTACCGAAACAAGAATTGTCGACGTTCATGAGTTTTGGGGTGAAAAGAAACATGAGACTATCGAAGTTCCGGCTCGAGAAGGTGGGCACGGGGGCGCAGATCCTCTCGTATTGAAGACTCTTATTGAAGCAATTGAAACGAACAATCCGAGCCTTGTGACCACCAATCTTGAGAATTCATTGATGAGCCACAAGATTGTCTTTGCCTCAGAGCGATCTCGACGTGAAGGACGGGTAGTCCTTCTAAGTGAGCTTGAAGCCAATTAGAAGGTAAAACTTCAGAAGAGCCATGCTTGAAGTCAAGAGAATTCACAAGAGCTACGGGCAGACAAAAGCACTGATCGACGTGTCTTTGGAAATTCGCCCAGGCGAGGTGCTAGCAATTGCTGGCGAAAATGGAAGCGGAAAATCCACGCTCATGCGAATTCTTTCGGGTGAAGAAATTCAAGATTCGGGAGAATTGATCCTGAATGAAAAGGAGTACAAACCGAGATCGCCTCAAGACGCTCTAGGGCGCGGCGTTTCCTTGGTTCATCAAGAGCTTGCTTTGTGCCCGCATATGACTGTTGCCGAGAACATTTTCCTCGGGCAGATGGGGCGGGGCGGATTTTCGCCGAAAGAAGCTGAGACGATGGCGCGTCCAATTCTGACGTCATTAGGATACGATAGTCTTAACCCAGCCAAGCTTGTAAGAGAACTTTCGATTTCCCTCCAGCAAGTCGTAGAGATTGCACGAACTCAAGCACTCAATGCAAAGTTTGTTTTGCTCGATGAACCCACCAGCAGCCTTACGAAGGGTGATATTCGAAATCTATTCGATTTGATTGTTCGCCTAAAATCGCAGGGCAAAGCAATTGTATATATTTCTCACTTTCTCGACGAATTGAGAGAAATCGCCGATCGAATTGCAATCCTCAGAGACGGAGAGCTAGCTCATGTAGGAGCGATGGCATCAACCCCCGAGTCGGACATTATTCGTCATATGGTAGGTCGTGAAATGAATGAACTCTTTCCGCGTTCAGAGCGACACGTTGGCGAAGTCATTTTGAGTGTAAAGAACCTTTCGGCAGAAGGAAACAAACCAGATAATGTAAGTTTTGAGCTTCATCGAGGCGAGGTCTGTGGCGTTGCTGGCTTGAATGGCGCAGGTCGTACTGAACTCCTCCGAACAATTTTCTCTCTTGACGCTGTCCGATCAGGTTCGATCAATATTGGCTCGATCAGTCCCACCGGAATTCGAAATACATGGCAACTTGGTACTGGCTTTGTCTCGGAGGATCGCAAGGAAGAAGGATTGGCGTTAACGATGTCGATTGCTGAAAATCTAACCTTTCCGGGAAGAATCGGATGGCGGTTCTCTTCTTCTGAGAACGAAAAGTCAGCTCAAGAATTCTCGACAAAGCTTCGCGTGAAGGCTCGAAGCGTCCAGCAAAACATAGGGGAACTATCGGGAGGCAATCAGCAAAAAGTAGCGATTGCCCGATTGCTCCATTCCGGATGCGAAATATTAATATTAGATGAACCGACTCGGGGAATTGATATTGGTAGCAAAGCCGAAATATATGAATTGATTGATGGCTTAGCAAAGGATGGTAAGGCAGTGCTAATTGTTAGCTCCTACCTGCCAGAATTGTTAGGGATATGTGATCGAATTGCCGTCATGAATCGTGGCGTGCTATCGGATTTTGTACCGGTCGGGGAAACGAATCAGGAAAAACTTATGGAGTTGTGCGTTCAATCATGAAAGCCAAAGGCATTATCGGGGTCTTCATTGCCTGGATCGTCATTTGCTTCGTATTCACTGCCTTAATCTGGCACTTTAAGCCCCATCAAGACCTATTTATCAATGCTGGAAACTTCGAACTCATGATGCGGCAAGCAGTTGTCGTTGGTTTGGGCGCGATTGGCATGTCGTACGTCATCATGACGGGCGGAATTGATCTTAGCCCTGGTTCAACGATTGCCTTAACCACCGTTGTTGTTGCATTGGTGCTGAAGTCAACAAATGATCCTTTTCTTGGCATTGGGGCAAGTATTTTGGTTGGTCTTATTGCCGGGCTTATCAATGGGTTTTTGGTTGCCAAACTCCAAGTCGGACCGTTTATTGTTACCCTTGCCAGCATGTTGATTTTTCGAGGCGTCGCCAAGGGCTTTGCGAAAGAACAAACGGTAGGTAGTGTTCCAGACACTTGGATTCGATCTTTTACCTCTGCTCTTGGGAAGTCAGAAACTTGGCAACTGATTCCAAAAGGTGCCTGGGTTTGGGTTGTGCTCTTAGTTGTCATGACCTGGATATTGCATCGAACTGTGTTTGGTCGAAATGTGGTTGCGGTTGGTTCAAACGAAAAGACCGCAAGGCTCTGCGGCATCAATGTAACTGCGGTCAAAATCGGCGTTTATTCCATTTGCGGACTCTTTGCTGGCATCGCCGGACTGATGCAAGTTTCTCGAGTCGGAATTGGCGACCCAATCATTGCCGCTGGGGACGAACTCAAAATGATTGCCGCCGTCGTTATTGGAGGCGGAAGTTTGCTCGGCGGTGAAGGAAACCTCATCGGAGCCGCGATTGGCACCCTCATCATGACCACAATCAACATGGGGTCAACCCAGTTGGGAATCGCTAATTGGATTCAAGAAATCATTACTGGTCTTATCATTGTGGTTGCGGTTGCCCTGGATCGATACCGAATGACTCGCCCAGCGAAAACGGCTACAGTTTAGCCGCTTGGAGCGTTTCTCGAACATATTTGAATCCGTCGCCTTCGGGCAAGACGGAAACAAATTCGTCCGATGTTACAAAGCTAAAAAGTGAGTCCCCGTAGATCGCGGCGCCGACGAATCCGGGAGCCGAGATTCGTGATGCACTGAGCGCAGTGTCGATATCCAGTGCTCGTTCGACTTTTCGTGCAAAGCCACCATCAAACAGTCGAACTACGGTTCTTAAATCAGACCGAATACCTTTTGCTACCAAGCAAGCCGACAAGTTAACCGCGTCGTCGTGAGATGCGGCGATTATTGACATCGCAGACTCGATTCCGGCAAGTTTGAGGGTTTCGTCATCTCGACCGTCTCCAACAATAAATGTGACTGCGTTGGGCAACATGCTTCGGTACTTTGCGTTTGGATTAACGTCGATTGCCACAACCGGAATTCCCATCTTGGCGAGCGTTTCAGTTATCCGAAAGCCAACATTGCCCAGACCCACCACGATCACATGCCCACTTTCAGTAACCTGCTGACGTCCAAGGATTTCTGCAAATCGTGAAGAAACGAAGTAGTCCGTGATAATCGAATAAAGGGTGGCAACGGCTGCCGATCCCAAAATCATCATGAGACAGGTGTAAAGCTTCACCGCATTGTTAGCGTCCTTAACCGTAATGTCTCCGTATCCGGTCGTGGTTAACGTTGTGATGACAAAATATGTGGAATCAACTGGCGACAATTTAAGCGTTGCACTGAATATAGAAACACTCAATGTCGCCAATACGAGGATCCCTACAAGTAGCCATTTGAGAACTGGCGGAATTTCTCGAAGGAACGAACCAATCTTCACCTTGTGTATTCGAGCATTCGCATTGGTTAGCGGACTACTACTTGCTTCCCTCATGTCCACGTTTCCATCATCATCCATCAACACCGACTTGCTACCTCGCTCGGAATCGAAAGTGCCGATAACATTGGAACCCGTGGCAGCAGCCGCAAAACTCGGCGCGGCTAAAACCGACATCGCTAGAGCTCGATGAATGCCGACCGACTTCTCAAGTCGTTTCGCAAGAGTTTGGTCAAACAGTCGGGCAACAACCCGAATATCAGGATTCAGAACTTGGGCATCGAGAGAAATTTCGATATTGGTGAGATCACTCTCGGTGACCGAGATCAAAGCTGATGCAGACTCAATTTTGGCTTCGATGAGAACGGCACTATCACGAGCATCGCCAATAATGACCGTGGCTCCAAGTTCTCGAACCTCTCGCTCAAACTCCGAGCGAGCATCCTTGGCAACCACGATTACCTTGTGCTGCATCTGAAGTAGGAGCATCGTGACCCGATATCCAACTTGCCCTAATCCGCAAACAAGAATATGTCCCAATGTCTTATTTTCCTCCCATTCCACTCAAGGTAATACCCTTTAGGAAATATCTCTGAGCAAAGAAGAACAAGAGAATGGTCGGCAAGATATGTACTAGCGAAGCCGCCATAACCTGCTCAAAGTTTGTACCAAATGAGTCTTGGAACATCCGCAATCCGATGCTCACGGTGTACTTCTCGGGGGAGTTGAGGTAGATCAGCGGACCCTCAAACGCGTCCCAGTGCCCAATAAAAGAGAAAAGGGCTACTGAAGCAATTGCTGGTCCGGAAAGGGGCAACAAAATCTTCCACCAAATTCGAACAAAGCCTGCCCCGTCGATCATGGCTGCCTCATCAAGTTCACGAGGGATCGTCAAAAAGAACTGACGTAAGAGGAAAATATTGAAGGCTCCACCGCCGAAAAATGCCGGAACGATCAGCGGGTAGAAAGTATCGATCGCATGTAGTTCTCGCCACACCAGAAATACCGGAATTTGAGTTACCTGAGTCGGAAGCATCATCGTGGCGAGCATTACAAAGAACAGGAAGTTGCGCCACTTGAACGTAAACCTCGAAAACCCATATGCTACTAACGAGCCAGTAATGACTTGGGCGATTGTGCAAATTACCGTGATAAGGATCGTGTTCCAAACAAAGGTAGGAAAAGGGAGTGCGGTCCAAGCCTTGGCGAAATTCGAGAAGTCTGGATGAATGGGAACTAAGCGGCTAGGCTCTTTGGCGTATTCAGCCGAGGACTTAAGTGCCGTTGATATTGTCCAGAGGAATGGAATGGAGAACATCAGTGCACCAAGACTCAACAAAAGGTACGTCGGTATCTTTTTCATTTTGTCTCACCTTCGTAGTGGACCCATTTCTTGGAAACCCAGAACTGAATAAGCGTAAAGATAAGAAGGATCGCGAAGAGAATCCAAGCCATGGCGCTTGCTTTGCCCATCTTAAAGTATTCGAATGCGTTGCGGAAAATAT
>JAYVHY010000363.1:0-6434 GCA_043770615.1 Armatimonadota bacterium
AATTGAACCATATTATTTTTCCAGGTTTAACCTCTGGATTCCGTGAGTTTTGTGCGCGGTGAACCTTGAGTTCCTTTTCGGGGAAGTCTCAGAACCTGGTCGCGCCACGGGATCCATGTGTGATCGGGGAGAAGTATACCCGGGGATGGTGAGGAAGCGGAGGAAGCGACGGAAGCGTAAGAAGCAGGGAAGCGTAAGAAGCTACAGAAGCGAAAGAAGCAAGGAAGCGGAGGCACGAAAAGCAAGTCAACTATAAAGTTCCGGGTGAAAAACTGTACACATCTTGTGGCTTGCGTCTTGCGGCTCGAAGCCCTCGGCATTACACAGTAAACTCCGGCAATCAAGTACGATTTCAAGCGCACCCAGAACCAGCCAATCCCGATCGTAACGTTTATCACGATTGCCTGGTGCATTGTAGTTTTTCTTGGCTTAAACATGTCCAAGAGTCCGTCCGATGCCGTTCGAATGCAGCTCGGAATGTTTTCTGCGGATCAAGTCTTTTCGGGTCGATGGTATGCCCTGATTACTTCCGCATTCGTTCACGTCCAACCGATGCACTTGTTCTTTAACATGTATTGGCTTTGGATTCTAGGCCCCGTGCTTGAACGAGAATTTGGGTCGCTAAACCTGTTGGCATTTATTTTTGGAACCGCTTTTGTCAGTTCAGGCTGGCAGCTGGCAAGTGGCGATGGGGGTATCGGATTCTCTGGAGTTGGCTACGCGATCATTGGTTTTGGTTGGTTGGCTCGCGAATATTATCCGAACTTGAAGCCGTACTTCGACGATCGAACCCTCGCGATCTTCGCCGGATGGGGGGTTATCTGTATTTTCCTGGATTACTTCAAGCTGCAGAACATTGGCAACGTTGCACACGGCATGGGATCGGTGTGTGGTGCGCTGATCTCGCTTTCATTTATCAAGCGGGCGTGGCTGGCAAGAGTCGGCTTGGTGTTCATTTCGGTCGCCGCGATTGTTCCGGTTTACTGGAATCCCCTTTCGGCCGATTGGAACTTCAAAATGGCCTATCGCGCTTCGGCTCGAAATGACTTTGATTTGGCCATCAAAATGTACAAACGGAGTATTGAGCTTGAACCAACATTGGCTGAGGCTTGGAATAATATCGCGCTTATTGAACTTGGACGGGGCCGCGAAAAGGAATTTGCCAACGCAATGACCCAATTGAGAAAACAAGACCCAAAAATGGCCGATGATTTGTTGGAATCGTTCGGCGGAAAGGTTAAATGAGTTTACAGAATTAGTCTTCCAAATCTTTGTCGAATTGAATCCAAAAGTCATCCATTCCATGAGTTTTGCGAAGCAGTTTGACTCGAATGTTAAGAATTTCTTGGAGTTCTGGATTGTCGGCTAAACCGGGAAGGGAAATTGATTCATCCTCAACTCCACTTTTGGCATTATTTAACAGCATTTGCCAACGGTCGGCCGCCGCCGCCAATACTTCACGTGGGTGTTGGAGTTCCATCGCCGAAAAGTAATCGGTCGGAAGATCGCCCGTGATCACCCACCAACCAACCTGATCCTCCGTCTCCCCGCTCTCAATCGCCCATACTGCAACGTGTGGCGCAATATGAAATGCTGGCCACTCCCCAATCCGACCTGGCTGAATTGGTTGCTGATCCAAAAACCACTCTACGTGCTCCCGTTGCTGAGCGCACCAGTCTTCTTCTACTTGGGGGTCATCGAAATTTGGGCTTTCACTCATGGAGGAGTAGGGGAGTGTACCGGTAGAACAGGCTACAACGATATTGGCGACGGAGAAGAATCCCTAACTCTGATCCTGAAAGATCTATTTGAGAGTGTCCAAAACAAGAGTTTCCATGCGAAGATGGAAACTCTTTGAATGGCCCTGAACCTTTACTTCTTGCGCCTTCTAAGCATCGCCAAGGCGCCAATGCCGAGAACCACAATCGAGGCAGGCTCGGGTACGGCGATTACTTGGATGTCGCCCATGTTTGTCCCGGTCGCAATCGTGCTTTGGAAGTCCCACGATGAGGTTCCGTTGTTGTACATGTACCGCTTAATATTGTTGGAAGTGTGGCTGGAGACGAACATTTCCATGTTGTCCGGGCTGAATGCCACACCAATTGCTCCCGCGCTGCTCGCAATCGAGGAACTGCCGACGACCGCTCCATTGCTATCAAACTGAATGCTGAAGACCTGACCAGTGCCAAAATCGCTAACATACAGGTCATTGCCTCGCCAGTTGCCAAAGTGAAGGCCGGAAGCGCCACCGATAGAGTACGTATTGAATGTGGCAGTTGCGAAATTGTATCGAACCAGGTTGCCGTTGATACCGGCAGTGTAATACATGTTGGCGCCGTCGGCCGAGAACATGGTGTCACGGATGGCGCCGGTGGCGAGCATGCCGTTTGCAGTCGCACCCCCAGGGGTTATTGTAAAGCTGGAAATACCGTTATTGACGTTAGCCGCGTAGAGGTTATTGGTACTGGGTCGAATCGAAACTCCGTGGACGCCAAATAGTCCATTACCGGTGATCGCGCCGTTCGCAGAGAACGAATCGGTTCCTTGATCAAAGGTGAATCGGGACACGCTGCTCGCGTTACTGTTTCCGTGACGGTTACCCACGAAGAGTTCACCGTTGGCGAAGAATAGTCCGGCGGGGTCCGCGACTGCGCCGGCAGAGATACCGGATAGAGTGATGGCGGCGGCTCCGTTGTTGGCGAATCCGTATCGCTGGATGCCTTTCCAGTCAAGGGGGTTCGAAATAGAGCCCATTGCCGTCTCCGTTGCCAAAATTTCAAACTGCGAAAAAGCTAAACCTGAAGAGCCTAGTGCAAAGGTTGCGAAGGCAAGTTTTTTTAAATTCATAATAATCCCAATCCACCGGCTTTCATTGACCCGTGATAATTGAGTCTACAATTCTATACGTGACAAAGCGTGACAAGAGCTTAAATGAGGTCAAGACTCCGAATTGATAAGTAGCTACGAAAGGATCCGGACCATTTCGGCATATCCTCGGTTTCGAGCATGCTCCAACGCGGTGATTCCCTCATTATCTCCAATCGCCAAATCTGCCCCATGGTCCACCAAAATCTGAACAATCCGTTGATGCACCGGACCACCGTCAGACAAAATCACCGCTTCAATCAACGCCGTCCACCCGAAATTGTTGGCGTGATCAATATCAATATCTGTGGTAGTCAGTAGCTCCAAAACGCAGTCAGGAAAACCATGGTGACACGCTGGTATCAGGGCTGAACCGCCATATCGGTTGACCAGTTTGGTGTCCGCACCGGCGGCAATCGTCAATCGAAGAATTTCCAATAGTCCTTCCGCACCCGCATAAAGAAACGGATTGTCCTTCATGTTGTCTTGAATATGGATGTTAGCCCCTGCCTCGATCAACAACTTAACCACGGCTGGATGATTTCCGTGGGTTGCCGCCATGACGGCAGTTCGTCCGCGCTCATCGACAGCATCTAGATCAACTTTTTGCGAGATCAGTTGTTGAACTAGTTCGGCGTTTCCTGATTCAGCCGCTGTGTTCAATGCTGGTTCCATCGGTTTAGATCACAATCTTGTTCTTTCGAAGAAGAACGAGGTGCTCAAGTTCAGACTGACACAAGATGTCTCCGCTTGAGAGGATTGGATTCTGAACGCGAAAGCCAGTCAACTGTTCTGGTAGTAGTTTTCGATTCGAATTGCCATATCCAAATGGTGCTAGTTTCCCAAATGGACCATCCTCTAGCAGATGCTTCAAAGGAAACAACTTGCCATTCTGATAAAATAACCAAGCAGTATCATGTTTAGCTTGAAGAATTGCCGATCCATCATTTGCAAGTCCAATCAAGTCCGCCGAAATTGATCCCTCTGGGATGGGTAGGAGGGTGATTTTTCCGTGTTCATAAACCATGGGTCGAGTGAGAAAGCTGCAGTTGCCGACGATATTAAGTCCAACTTTTCCAGCTGACGTAACCAACATTTCGGTGTTAATGTTGATGTCCTTTAGCTCGGGCACTATTTTGAAATGATCTCCTGACAAAATGCAGAGTCGCCCAGTCCAACCGAATGGATCCGCGTATTTTCCTCGGATTGACCAAGTTTGCCCATAGATCGTACCATTTGCGGTTGCTTGGAGCGACCGCTGGCTAACTGATCCGGTAGCCGACTCAAATACTCCAATTTCCCTAAGTAAAGACACCACGATTGGTTCCGCTGGGCTAATTTTCTCGGTAACCCTAATATGTTTGCCGCTCGACGTGAATCCGGTCACTTTGTTACTCGGATCTTCGAAATGCATATTCAAAAACGCACCATTTGCGGCAGCAAAGAGAGCTGGCATGTTTTCTTCTGAGTAAAACCCTCGAATCGGAGATGGTTGGATAGCATTTCCGCCAACCAGTAGGTTCTGATCATCGGTAACTTGAACAAGCTCGCCATCAATCGTAAGTTGAGCCGCTTTATCACCAATGTCGAGGTATTTGCCGTCGCTGGAGCGTAAATATTGTCCTGTTCGACTAATCTCTGGAAAATCAGAAGGGGGCGTTTCTTTGTCAATAAACAGGATCAGGTTTCCTTTCATGTCAGATGAAATGGGATGAGCCCGACCAAGGTCAATTGGCACAAAGTCTAGTTTCGGAAAGTCCTTTTCAATTTTGATATATGGACCGTCGGGAACTTGAACTCCATTTAGTTTCAGAAACCCAACATAGGGATCTGGACGCAAGTGATTTATCTGTCTAACGATGTATTTCGGTGAATACAACAGCGCAATAGCGAAGATAAATACTAGTATCTTGCGCCGCGATTTTGGCTTTGCGTTGGACTCCCTTGCTCTAATGCCGACCATATCGTTTAACTTCTCCATTAATGTCGATAAATACTGTACGGCTCAAATCCGTCATTCAGAGCCAATCTAATCGCAACCAACTGCCCGACATGGTAGAACTCGTGGGCGATGATGTACTCCTTGGCGTAGTCCGGCTTTTCATCAAAGTTATCCATCGCAATGGCAACTGCCCGTTCTCGCTCAGCATTAAAAATGCTGATCAACTCGTCCATAGCTCCTTCCGGAAAACGATAGGTGCCCCAACTGAATTTTTCGCCAGCGAATACTGTTTGGACTGCGAGGCAACATTCTGTCAGATGCTCGAAGCACTCTCGAACCGAAAGTACCGGGCCAAGTGGTTTTGCGGCAAAGGACTCGTCGGTAACACCAGCGAGGCACGCATTGAGTTGGTATCCACTTTCGTCAATCAGTACGGCGGCAAAATCTTTTCCAGTCATGCGTAAAGTATAGAATGATGTTTGCGATTTGCATAGTTCCGAATTGACACCAGAAATGATTTTTGCCGGTTACCGCGAAGGCTGGTTTCCGATGATGGTGAACGAGAAAACCAACGAGACCGGTTGGTTTCAGCCCAAAAAGCGATGCCTTTTCCCGATTGAAGGAATCCACGTCTCAAAGTCGCTTGCAAAAACTATTCGCCGAAACTCGGTCGAGGTGGTTGGCCTTAATATTAGTGAGGAAACCCTGCGTAGCATGTCAAGCGGATTGATGCATATTCGATTTGATACTGCATTTCAACAAGTCATCGAAAGCTGCCGACGCCCTGACGGAAACTGGATTAACGACGATTTCATCAGGGTCTACACGCAAATTCACCAGCAAGGCTGGGCACACTGTGCAGAATGCTGGATAAATGAAAAACTAGTAGGCGGAGTTTATGGCATTGCCATCGGTGGCGCGTTTTATGCGGAGTCAATGTTTCATCGGGAAACCGATGCGTCAAAGGTCGCACTTCATGCCCTCGTCGAAACTTGTCGAGCCAAAGGATTCGTACTCTTTGATGCGCAGATCATGAATCCTCATTTACGCTCGTTAGGAGCATTTGAGGTTTCGAACAAGGAGTACCAGGCTTTATTAAGGCAAGCTCTTCAAGTTCACACCGAGTGGTCTGCTTGAACTATAATGAGAAACGTGTTAAAAAGGAGTTATAAATGGCATCAAAACTAATGACCATCCAGGAAATTCAAACGGCATTTGACCGACTTTCGAGTGATCACAACATGAGATCGTTATCGGCCGTGCTCCGAATTGGCGCGGAACAGATTGAACGGCGAGGTAAGTTGGGCATTTTTCGAAATGCCGTATTTGCAACTGGCGCCCTAGCACTTCTCTTTACGTTTATGGCTCCCTTTGCCAACGAACAACTCAAGAAGTCACTTCAAATTTGGCAGATCGTTGCAGTTGTGCTCTGCGTCGGTTCACTCGGACTCCTATGGCGAGTGCGAAACCAAATGGAGCAATTCATCGAGGAAGAGCAAAAGATTCGCGTCATGATGATCGAATCGTCTCAGATGATCGTTTCTTCACCGGCGTTTACGCCAACTCCGCTTTCCGATGAATTGAGGGGCACACTCAAGAACGCAGTTGTCCACATGAAGATGGAGCC
>JAYVHY010000364.1:0-2923 GCA_043770615.1 Armatimonadota bacterium
TACCCTTTTGAATAGAAAGCTTATGGGTAAACATCAATTTGATCTCAGCAGTGCCGCTAAGATCCACAAGAATCTCGACGTCGAGACCCTTATCCAACACTGTTTAGAGCGAGATAACTGCAAGCAACTTGCTTCTGGTGCAGTTGTCGCCTTCTCCGGCGAGTACACCGGACGAACTCCAAAGGACAAATTTACAGTTGCAGATGCTGCATGCGAAGGAAATATCTGGTGGGAAAACAACAACCGGATGGAGCCTGAGCAGTTCGACTCCATTTTCGCCAAAATGCAGTCCTACGCTTCTGGCAAAGAGCTTTATATCATCGACACTTTTGGGGGGGCGGATCCTGCTCATCGAATCAAAACCAGATTCATTGTCGAAAGACCCTATCATGCTCTCTTTATTAAACAACTGTTGATTCGACCAACTGCGGCCGAACTAGAAACTTTCGAGCCAGATTGGCAGGTCGTCGACTTCGGAAAGCTCTCCTTTGACCCAGCAACCGACGGCACCAAAGGTGATGCCGTCATCGCGCTCAATATGGTTACCAACACTGTGTTGATTGGTGGCACCCAATATGCCGGCGAGATGAAGAAGTCAGTCTTCACGATCATGAATTACCTGTTGCCTCTCGATGGAGTCATGAGCATGCACTGCTCGGCAAATGTTGGGCAAAGCGGAGATACCGCCCTATTCTTTGGCCTCAGTGGCACCGGAAAAACAACTCTTTCCGCAGATCCAGATCGAATGTTGATCGGAGACGACGAGCATGGCTGGACTTCCGACGGCGTGTTCAACGTTGAAGGTGGCTGCTACGCGAAATGTATCGGCCTTACCGAAGAGAAGGAACCGGAAATTTACCGAGCAATCAAGACCGGCGCAATTCTCGAGAACGTTGTCTTGGATGCTCATGGCGTTCCCGACTTTGAAGATCACTCGATCACCGAAAACACTCGGGTTGCGTACCCGATCGACCATATTCCAAACATCATGGTTCCGTCGGTCGGCGGACACCCGAAGAACATTGTCTTTTTGACGTGCGATGCAATGGGAGTTTTGCCTCCGATCTCAAGCTTGACCAACGAACAAGCAATGTTCTTTTTCCTCAACGGATACACCGCTAAAGTTGGCGGAACCGAGAAGGGAGTCACCGAGCCCAAGAGCGTGTTTTCAGCATGCTTTGGCCAACCATTCTTGCCGTTAAGACCAAAGGTTTACGCGAAGCTACTCGGTGAAAAGATTGCTGCCCACGGTTCACGAGTTTGGCTCATTAATACGGGATGGACGGGTGGTCCCTACGGCGTCGGCAGCCGCATGAAGCTTGGCTTCACGAGGGCGATGATTCATGCCGCGTTTGATGGTCGCCTCGACGACGTAACTTTTGAAACTGATCCGATCTTTGGATTGAGTATTCCGACCGAATGTCCAAATGTTCCGTCTGAAGTCTTGAACCCTCGGAATACGTGGTCAGACAAGGACGCCTACGACGCTCAGGCAACCCGGTTGCACGGAATGTTTGAAGCGAACGCCAAGCAGTTCGAGTAGGGGTCTGGGCGTCTCGCCCGGCAAAATTGAATGATCAGTTTCGATCAGGATCGTATGCGCTACTCCAAATGAAATCCTCTTCGGCCTTGCACAGATTTGCCTTTGTAGGATTTTGATGAATGTAGGCTCGGGTCCGAAGATAGTGATCATCGTTACGCATGAATCGATCGAAATAACCTTGTTGCCAAATCTCTTGCATCTCTGCATGTAGTTTTTTGAGTTGATGCCCGGTATACGATTTGAGAGATTGGATTGCAACAGGAATACTATTACCTTCTTCAAACCTTGCTAAGAAGTGAACATGATTTGGCATAACAACCCATGCCTTAAGATCGAAGTGACTTCCGTGGTGAAAAAGGAGGGAGTCCTGGACAATTCTCGCACACTCCTCCTTTCGTAGAATGCAAGATCCAGCTCCGAGATCAAGGTACTTCTCGACCCGCCGGATTCGTTCGATTTCAACATTCTTGTTGACCTCCTTGAGTTCAATCTCAATTCGTTCCAAGACTTCCTTTGGAAGGCTATCCGAAAGTCGAAAGGTGACAAATTGGGTTGCGCCAACTCCGTCGAAATGGGGAACACTCTTTTGGCGCTGATACCAGCCTTTGTGATCGTTCAACTCAAAGCTGATTCTACTCCTTCAATCAACACCAGGCGATGTCAATGTTCAAGACCGGGCGAGGACGCCCAGACCCCTGGCAATGCCATTGTTTAAAGCCACCCCTTCGTTCCTCTGCACAGACTTCCTAAGAATTTGCTTCTTGCAGCATTTCGGCTAAGTCCAGCAATCGAATCTCTTCGTCCCCTGCGACTTGCTTCACGCCAGCGTCGAGCATGATCTTGCAGAACGGACAACCTAAGGCGATCGTCTTCGCTCCGGTAGCCAGCAGTTGCTCGATCCGAGCATTTGCGGGGCGCTCGTTCGGAGCTTCTTCCATCCACATACGACCACCACCCGCGCCACAACAACGCGTCTTCGCTCCGCTAAATTCAGGATTTAGCATCCCTTCAACCAAGGCACGAGGTGCTTCCGACTCGTCGTTGACCCGACCCAAGTAGCAAGGATCGTGCATGACCACGCTTCCCTTCGATGGCGTCGCGGCCAAGAGCGAGCCTTTAGAAACAAGCGTTTGCAAGAGCTGGGTATGGTGGAAGACTTCAATCGCCGCACCAAAGTCTCCGTACTCGTTCTTGAGCGAGTTAAAACAGTGCGGACAAGCGGTGACGATCTTCTTCACCTTATACCGCTCAAACACCGATACGTTCTCCATCGCCTTTTCTTGGAACAAGAACTCTTCACCCAGACGCCTTGCTGGGTCGCCGGTACAGGCTTCCTCGTTGCCAAGACACGCAAATGAAACTCCTGCTTTCTTAAGCAAG
>JAYVHY010000365.1:0-2922 GCA_043770615.1 Armatimonadota bacterium
AGTCGTCGCTTTTCGGGAGTTAGGAAGAGCGACCTTGGAAAAGACAGTTTCGATTTCTTACCCAGGCCTCAGTCGAATGTTCGCTCCACTCACATTCTCCTTCAACCTGGGCTTACATCCTTTCGACCCGTTGGGCCCCCGGAAAGGCGCGGGTCGGCTAAATCGAGAAGTTCCTTTCCAAACGATTCGTTCTCAAGTTTTTAACGCCGGGCTCGCTTGAACTTGATTACTTGACCGATTTTCGGAAATCGTTTGGTGTCATGCCGGCGATTTGTCGGAATCGCTTGCTGAAATGAAATTCGTCAATGAACCCAAGGGCGTCGGCGACCAACTCTAGATCGACGTCTCCCTTAAGGTCAAAACTACGAAGACTCTTTGCCGGTGCAAGACTACCGGTCTATTTTTGAATCGAACTCCACGATTCTGACAACAACGGGAAAAAACTCAGGCAGGAACGGATTAACTCGTTCTTGCCTGATTGGGCTACCGCTTTTCTCCGATATTCTTCTCGCCCATTCCGCGAGTCGTTTCTTCGGTCATGCCACGAGCCTGTTCTTCATTAGCTTTGCCCTTGGGCTTCTGGACGGGTGCAGTCAGGTGATAGTCTTGCCCACCCGCTTCCTCTTGAGAGCACCCCATCAAAGACCCAATAGCCAGGAGGATCACTAGTCGCCGGACCATGACTTACCCCAGAATTTGTCGAGACCCTTATCAATTCGCTTTTGGCAATATTGGGCAGTCGTACTCGCCTCAATTAGAGTTGGGTTAAGATAGGAATAAGCTACGAACTTTTCTCGACCATATTTACCAGCATGTCCATCGGCATATGCACCGCTAAATCGAGTGCCCCATCGTCGGCGGGCATCCCAATTCAAGGCGTACCAGCTAAACCCATCCTCATACTGGTCAATGTTTGGCCAAGCACTTTCCCAAGCTCGGAAGTACATCCACGAAAATGGAAGCGTGCCATAAGCGGTTGGGGCTATCATGATTCGTTCCGCCACTCCATCGATTGCGGTTAAAGAGCGCAGTGATTGATACTCGTTTGGAGCAGCGCATGTACCTGACCCTCCGTAAGAGAATCCACTGGAGTTCAAGCTCAGGTTTGTTACCCATTGCCAAGTGTAGTAGTAAGAACCTCCGCCAACGCATGTGTCGTAGTATTTGTCACAGTAGTACGAGGTGGTCCCAATCTTGGCATCTTCCTTTGGTTCGCCGGTTGTCGGATCAAAGAAGATCGGTCGGTTTTTTACATATGGCGACACTCTTCCTACCCAGGTATCAGTGTTGTGATATTGGTTTGGATCGGTTGAGGTACCAGATCCATAGTGAGGAATTGCCATGTCGTCAACGTCGGTTGCATACATGAGCACACCGAGGGCAGTCTGCTTCATGTTCGAGAGTGCGGAGGTCTTTTTTGCAGCCACCTTGGCTTGAGCGAAGACAGGGAATAAGATTGCTGCCAAAATTGCAATGATTGCAATGACAACCAAGAGTTCGATTAACGTAAAGGCTTTTTTCATGATGTCAAGCCCATGGTCACACTCATTTGTTATCTACAGATTAACTCAGTGTGTTAGTAACACATTCTTAATTGTGTCCGTCCTTAGTTTCTGATTTTGCGCTCGGAGGTTACGAAAATGGCTGGCTCTAGAGTACGGTTCGCCCTATGGAGCACCGAGCACAATGATCAAAGTGATCGGATTACTTACTCCCTTAGCCAAAACATTCTCTTCTGATCACCCAGTCTTCAGGGCGACATCATTGGCAAAACGATCATGATGCCGGATTCAACCCTTTGTGCTAGCGAAGGCGATATGAAGGGAAATCATGATTCAATGCTAGCCTTCGTTTCACGATGGCAGAAACCATCGGTGAAAGTGACGTATCATGAGAATTCGTTGATCTAGGAACCCCCATCCCCGCCCTTCCCCCTCTAACTTCGACGACTGATTGCCGCCTTTTGTGCAGTGCAAATGGGGCAAAGTGACAAAGGGAAGGGTGAAACAATTACTTGACCGATTTTCGGAAATCGTTTGGTGTCATGCCGGCGATTTGTCGGAATCGCTTGCTGAAATGAAATTCGTCACTGAACCCAAGGGCGTCGGCCACTTCACGATTGCTCACCTGCGATGAGTAGCGAATCATCTGCTTCGCTGATTCTATTCGGCGTTCATTGCGATATCGCATCGGCGCCATTCCAGCATGAGACTGGAAACGCTTTCGGAATGCTTCGTAACTAGAATCAAGGTCTTTAGCGACTCGCTCAAGATCGATGTCTCCCTTGAGATCAAAACTAAGTAGTCCCTTGCCCCTTGCAAGCCAATCGTCGGATTGCTTGTGGACGTTTCCTTCACCAAGGGCAATTTCGCTGAGGAATTGAACTAGCGACGTCATCGCCTGGATTTGCTTGGATTGAGATTTGAGGTCGGCAAACTGTTCAATCCAGAGCATGAGCCAGGATCCCTTGGAATCCATTTGTTCGCCAAGGTGCCGAATGGGGAAATCGGGATCGAGCAGACCACTTGTAAACCATGGGGCAAAGAGTGGTCCATCGAAGGCAACGTATATTTCGTCCCAAATTTGATCCTTTTGGGGACCGTACCAATGAGCTGAACCAGGGAAGACAAGGATAACGTCTCCTGCTTTTACCGGAGTTTTTTTTCCACGCGAATCTTTGTGTATCCCTTCTCCTCGGGTCACGAGAACAAGGGCGGCTCCATCGAATACTCGGGATTTTCCGGTTGAATTTACTCCGTGCCCAAAAAGGTGGAGCCCCGCCAACAAAATCGACCCTATTTCGGTTTGAACCGGCGAGGTGATGAGGCGGTGGTGCCGATGCATACTTCCCATTTTAGACATTAATTTCACCAAACTGACTATTCAATTATGGTCGAAAGATAGCACAAACTAGACCAAATG
>JAYVHY010000366.1:0-2921 GCA_043770615.1 Armatimonadota bacterium
CTCCGGCAGGCGGAACAAACGTGAACTCTTTGACGTCGATAACCTCTTTCCCAAGGACAATATCCCCTTGTGCCATTACAACGACTTCCGAATTGCTCGCTCCTCGAGCGACACCAGTCTTTAAGTCCAAAAACAGACTAAATGGTTTGTCATTTGCCATCTTGCCGGCATATTCGGTGACTGGATTTCCTTTTATCGTCTTGTTGCCTTTAACCGAATAATCTTTGGTTCCTTTCAGAGCATCGGCACCAAAGAACGCGGCCCAAACCCAAACATGAAAATCCTTTGTTGGTGCCAAAGAAGCTGGCATTTCAGTGTAAGTGTTTGCTTGCTTGTTAAGGGTCCAAACCATCTTTCCGTCTGATTCAATCAACTTGGATGGCATATCAATTTTGTACATCCCTGCTTTTGAATAGGTAAGAGTTCCTTTTTCCAGCCCACCGCTTAGCTTTGTAACTGTAAACTCAGCTTTGAGAGACTTGGCGTCTTGAAGAATTGTGACATGGCTTTTGACCACTGCCGGAAGATCAGATTGGGTTAGAAATGCAGTTCCGAGAACCGCCATCGCAGAAGTGAGAAGAAAGAATTTCATAATACTAAGCCTCTAAGATTAAACGCTTTGTTAGGTTGATAGTTTACAGCTATTCGACAGGGAAATCAGTATGTGCTAGGATTAACGGATTCAATGGAAACCAAGTTAACTTTTTTGCTGTTAGGAGCAGGTTCAAGAGGAACCATGTTCGCCAAAATCCTTGCGGAAGATTACGCTCCAGGAACCCTGGTTGCGGTTGCAGAGCCAAACCCTGAAAGCCGCCAAAAAATTGCCGAAATGCATAATATTCCTACAGAACTCCAATTTGAAACTTGGGAGCAAGCTTTGTCCCAGCCTAAACTTGCCGATGTAGTGGTGAACGCTACCATGGATCGACACCACGTAGGTTCTTCCGTGGCAGCATTTGAGCTTGGGTATCACATGCTGCTAGAAAAGCCAATGGCAAGTACCTTCGCTGACTGTGTAAAGATTGCCGAAGCAGCCAAGAGAGCCGGGACAATTGCCAGTGTCTGTCACAGCCTTCGATACAACGATGTTTATGCCGCCGTCAGGGAAGTCCTGCGATCAGGCAGAATTGGCGATATTGTTAGTGTCGACCAACTTGAAGCTGTCGAACATATTCACCAATCCCACTCATTTGTCCGAGGTAATTGGGGCAACGAAGGAAGAAGCGCTTTTATGCTTTTAGCGAAAAGCTGTCATGACATTGATATCTTGTTTGATCTTGTCCATGACGAGTGTGCCCGAGTCAACTCGTTTGGGTCTTTGTCATTCTTTCGAAAAGAAAACGCACCAGCGGGTGCACCGCTTCGATGCCTAGACGGTTGCCCTGCAGAGTCAGAGTGCCCTTATCATGCGATGAAAGTCTATGGAACTCCCGGTAAGGGTTGGGGACAGTCGGTTGGCTTAACCATGACCGGAGACCTGCTCACCCAAGCATTGCAAAGTGGTCCTTACGGTAAGTGCGTGTTCCAAACCGATAACGACGTTGTCGATCATCAAGTCGTTTCGATGGAGTTTAAGAGAGGACAAACGGTCACATTTACAATGACCGCATTCACTCCCTTTGGAGGCCGAAGGATTCGAATACATGGTACGAAAGGATATTTGGAAGCGGCGACGGAGACTCGAGTGGTAGAAGTTCATGAATTTTGGGGTGAAAAGAAGCACGAAGTCATTGAAGTTCCTGCCCGTGAGGGTGGACACGGCGGAGCAGATCCTTTGGTGCTGAGAACCCTTATTGAGGCAATTGAAACAAATAATCCTGGCCTGGTAACGACGAACCTAGAGAACTCGCTCATGAGCCACAAGATTGTATTTGCCTCTGAGCAATCTCGACGTGAGGGAAGAGTTGTTTTTCTCGATGAACTTGCCCAGAGCTAAAAGGTAAAACAAAAAAGCCATGCTTGAAGCTCAAGGAATTCATAAAAGTTATGGCTTGACAAAGGCACTCATCAACGTATCCCTCCAGATATGTCCCGGGGAGGTTCTTGCAATTGCCGGGGAAAATGGTAGCGGCAAAAGCACATTGATGCGAATCTTGTCCGGAGAAGAAACTCCAGATGAAGGACAATTGTTGCTGGATGAACAGCTTTATCATCCTAAGAATCCACAAGATGCGCTGAGCAGGGGGGTATCTTTGGTTCATCAGGAGCTAGCCCTCTGCCCCCATATGACGGTTGCTGAGAATATTTACTTGGGGCAAATGGGTAAGGGCGGTTTTTCTCCCAAGGAGGCAGAGAAGATGGCTCGTCCAATTCTCGAGTCATTAGGTTATCAGGATTTGGATCCCGCAAGGCTCGTCCGTGACCTATCAATTTCGCTCCAACAAGTCGTGGAAATAGCTCGGACTCAATCAATTAACTCGAAATACGTTTTGTTGGACGAACCCACAAGCAGTTTAACGAAGAGTGATATTCGAAACCTTTTTGACTTAGTTCAGAGGTTGAAGTCACAAGGCAAGGCAATTGTATATATTTCACATTTTCTCGATGAGCTTCGAGAAATTGCCGACCGAATTGTAATTTTGAGGGACGGAGAACTTGTCCATCAAGGCTTGATGTCATCAGTTACTGAGCCTGAAATCATTCATCACATGGTTGGTCGAAACATGACCGAGCTCTTTCCTCGATCGGATCGCAAAGTCGGGAATGTGCTTCTTGAGATCGACCAATTGACTGGACCCAACAGCAAGCCCAAAAATTCGACCTTTAAGTTGCATCAAGGCGAAGTATGTGGAATTGCTGGACTAAATGGTGCAGGAAGAACTGAACTGTTAAGATCGATTTTTTCGCTGGATGAAGTTCTTTCTGGGAAAATCCAAGTTGGTTCGTCAAGTCCAACAAGCATTCGAAATGCCTGGCAACTT
>JAYVHY010000367.1:0-2919 GCA_043770615.1 Armatimonadota bacterium
CAATAAATTCATTGACCGTAAACCGACCGAACGATTCATAGCTAAGGGCCAAGGCCATGCGCTCCGCTCCGGGTAGCACACCTCGGAAAGGCAACGTTGACACGAGGTCATAGGCGGGTGACATTCGCCAAAGCCCATCGGTCGGATCAAAAACCAGGCTGACGTTTTTCGCGTGCAGGTCGCCGTTGCCCACGATGTAGCTGAAAATGAAGAGGTGAAGCACGTCCAGCAAAGCCGCCTTCGAAACTCCGAGGTTCGCCATCGCGGTCATGATGTCAGCGTATTCCATCGTGTATTTGCTGCTCGGAAAGAGGTCCATAACCTGAAGCATGTCTTCGACATGAACCTTCTCCATTCGCTTTTTGTCTGGATTGAAGATGCGGTCAAACCGCCGCACAATCAGCGCGTTTGGCTCCATCCGGATATCCGCCGTCTGGATATTGCACCGCTTCGCCAGGCGCATGGTGGCGTGCTCGTTCCGAATCAGGTCAGGAAAGTCCGGCGATTCGAACTTGGCGATGAACATGTGGTTCCGACTCGCGCGCATGATCTCGCCCAGTGACATCTTTGGTTGCACACCGGAGATCGCGGTAAAGCGAGTTCGCGCTAGCGTTTGATTCTTCTGGATCAAGGATTCAATAATGTCGGACGCCTCGGCAAGGTTGATGGTCGGACGGTGCTCGGTCTCGCCCGGAATGCGAACCGTGATGTCCCCGATCGCATCGGATCCAGTAGCGGCAAGAATCGCGAAAAGGTCATCGGTAGCCGAGCCAATCATCGTCTTGACCGCGTTGAACATGATCCCTTCGGGCAAAAGACCCGCAAAGTAGGTGGGCAGGTTCGCCATACCCTCGACGAGCATGCCGCCGGGAGATTTAGGAAGGTGCAACGCAATCGGCCGTTCGCCACTGGCCAGAAAACTGTCGCTGTATCGAAATGAACATCCCTTTGACTGGCGAGTCAGGGTGGCAACCGGCTCGTCATTCCGAAAGACGTCGAGGGTCTCTACCGAACGGAAATCAGTCATGGTTCGCGCTCTTGGGAACAATTGCAACGTCAAGTCCGAGCGCATCGAGGATCTTCACCAACGTATCGAGCCGAATCGAGCCCCGACCGCTTTCGAGCAAGTAGATCGGTCGCCGAGAAATGTTGGCCAGCGCCGCAAGTTCCTCTTGCGAGAGCCGGGCTTTCAAGCGGGCATTCTTGATCTGAGTAATCAGGTCTTCATTCATTGCGATCTTTAAATCACATTATGGCTGATTTAGTCACTGTCGAAGAGTAAATTTAACACTTTTGTGATTAATAAATCTCAAATCAAGAAGACTTACTCAATTTCGTCGCTATTTGCGTGATGTTGTGATCGATAGATCACAGCCACGCCAACCTTTAACCACTTCAAAACTCGTCCCTTAAATCCCCGATCTCAGATCCCCGACCCCTTTTAAATACATCATGGCAGGCAAAAGCAACGCATCCAACATCACATTCGTCTCGAACGAATGTCCCGACATCATCCACTACTGGCTCCTCGGAGACAGTTCGTCGGTCATCATCAAAGGCATCTTCATCAACCGATTTGGCAAGCAAACCGGGGCGGCAGTTTCAACTACCATTCCCGCCGGAGATACGATCAACAATCCGGTTCAATTGGCAACCAATATCCCCGCCGATGCCGTCGGCTTTATTGGCAATACGACCGGCGGCGTTCGGTTTGGGCTCTATGGCGCAAACGACGTGACCGTTGTCGGAGGAGCGACGACTGTCGCGTCCGACTTTAAGGCGAACTTCGCGTCGTATCCGCTTCTGGCGGCGGGCAACGGTTTGAGCTTTGGCTCCGTGGCGGTGGTCTAATGCCGGGAGTACCAGTAGGAAGGATACAACTGCTCGGCGGGACTCCGGCAAAAACTACATATGCTCCTAATACTACGACGACCGGATTGCTAAACACATTTGGCACGTCTCCGAGAATTACATGGGCATCGGCTGGCGAATATTTGGTTCCGGACTCTGGCTCGTCTCAAACGACTCAGTTCTTCGCAACTCGATGCAAGACCAGGATAAGCGGCGGAAAATGGTTAGCACTTGCCCCGGTTTTCGTTTGCGCTGCAGTTACTTCTATTAAATCGCCGTTTGGAATAGCCAATCAGCCAAAAGTAACCTTAAATTATAAGCTGGAATTGGCCGATGGTGTTCTGTCTCCTAACACGTGGCAATCCCCAAATACTGGTGGGACACTTCTTTCTGGAACGTTTAATGGTCAAACCGATGCAGTGTTGCAGGGCGGAGGCATTCTTGTCGGAGACCTAATTTATGCCTCTTCTGCGGCACTACCATATTTTCAATGGTCCGATCGTTCGCTCTTGCCTTGGATTAGAGTCGCATGGTCAAAGAAGAATGCTACGGATGCTTTATTTGCCATTACGCAAACTGAGTTCAACTTTCCATGCAATTCGTTCGTTGCGACTTGCAATAGCTATGCATCTGCAAAGACACTAATTGGTACTCCCGGCGTAGGTTCCTTTAACACTGGCAATGATCATTGGGATGCATCCGACAGTGCCACCCTTCCCTCCTGTATCGGTTTCGTTGGAATTCCTCTAGATAATCAGAAGTCGTTTATGTTCGTTGGGACCTCAATTTTTGATGGAGACGGTAATGCGAGCCACCTCAATGGTGGCGTTGATCCCGCAAACAATTCAATCGCGAACTACGACCTATTAGGGTTTCCAAATATATTTGGCGAAAGCCTCTCGAATTCGGTGCCCGTTTTAAATCTTGCAGTTGGTGCATCGGCCCTCGAGTGCCTTTGGTCGGGAGTGTCAACTATCTCTGACTGGGTAACCAATCCACAAGAAATATCTTTACAGCGAGGACTATTCTCTCAATTGTCAAAATACTTTGATATCTGCGTACCATATG
>JAYVHY010000368.1:0-6404 GCA_043770615.1 Armatimonadota bacterium
ATGAGACGAACTAACGAACCCAAAAGGTCGCTTACTTCCGATAGTGTAGAAAGATCTCGTTACCAACTGCCTCGTGACTCACCAAAATAAATTTTTGAACATCCTCTCGTTTCAATGGTGTACCACCCGCTATTGTTGGAGTATCGCTGCCCAACTTAATCTTGGGAGCTAGGGTCATGAATATTTCGTCAATCATTTCTCGCTCTAGCAATTGGGCATTAATCTCACTACCGCCAAGAACGTTGACTACCTTGATTCCACGGTGCAGCAACTGAGTCAATGCGCTATTCCAGTCGAGTTCTGTTTTGCCAGCAACAATGACGCTTACTCCGGCTCGTGGAGCAATCTCCGAATCCTCCGTTGTTAGCACGATGGCATCTCCGTTGGTCAAAAACTGCGAATCCCAAGGTACATTTCCGGACTTCGTGACAACAATTCTCGCGTGCGTTTTCGGATTCCAGGTGACCCCAGATGCGCGCAAGCTGTTGGCTCCGACCAAAACCGCGTCCGCTTTTGCTTCCAATCGGTGCATCAGCATATGGTCGACGTCGGTTCCAAGGTCATGAACCGACTCATTTCTCTCACCCGTGATGATCTTTCCGTCAATCGTCGAAACCATATTGATAAACGTATATGGTCGATCTGAGTGGCAATTGACGAATTCAATTTCTTGGTAAAGCGCAGTTTCTGGTTCACGACCAACCAACTCCACCATCGCCTTTCGTATGGCCGAATAGGGTTGTTCAGCCAGACGCTTTTCACCGATGAAGAACGTGGGAACGTTATAAACTCCGCTTGCATAGGCGTCTTCATCAAAATCAACAACTTGGTCACCAAATCGATCGCTCTCAATGGCTGACTTCATTTCATCAATATTTGACACGATTCCGCAAGCAATTTCGCAGAGTATTTCGATCTTGTTGATATCCCGCCCGTGTTCCCAAAAGGCTCGATAGATTGCCTCAACTAATGCATCTTGAACCCCTTCCGTCTTGGCGTATTCGACCGCCTGATGAGCATGAAACGTTCGGACGTCGGGAGGCTTTGGCACCAAAGGTAAAACCATATTTTCAGCCGCCATCAACAACGAGAATCGAGACAAGGTCGGCGGTCGATTTGGCGGATCAACTTTGGGAATGGAAGGTTCGTTTACCATTTCCTTTGGTGTCAGTTCATAGCCGAGCCACTCAATTTCAACTCCAAATTCTCGCTTAAGCCGCTGAGCTTGAAACAGCCCCACCCAGCACCAAGGACAGATGAAATCGTGAGCGACAGGAATTTTGTGATTCATATGTTGAACTGGGTTCTACGACCATTGGCCGTCATCTAACGCTAAACTCCGACCGGAATCTTTGATGATAATGATTGGTATGCCCTTAGCGGAACTGAAACCGCCGCGAGCCCGTGTTCAAGCGTCAGCGGTACGGGGTCCCCATCCAGACAGGCCCGAATGAAGGCATCCACCATGGCACCGTCGAGGTCACTTCCGTATCCGCTGCTCACGTGCGAGACCTCCGCATCATTTCGATAGAACTCGATGCCCTGACCAAACATATCAAGGTTAATCACGCCTTTGTCGCCAACCACCTTGATCATGACATCGCCCCAAGTCTTGTATGCCTTGGGTCGTGACCATGAACTGTCAATCGTGACAAATGCTCCGCAAGGGTATTCAAGCGTAACCATCGCCGTATCCTCCCAACTCTTGCTGTACATGTTGTTGCCAGTTTGAGCATAGACTGTGTCGGGCTCCTCGTCCAAGAGATCTCGGATCAGATCAGCTACGTGAACAACGTGATCGATCATCGCTCCGCCACCACTCAAAGAAGGTTCCGTAAACCAAGAACCCGGGCAAGATCCTCGGTTCGTCGCATTAATCGCTTTGATCGTTCCAATTTCACCGTGTAAAACTCGCGCCTTGAGCGTTTGCCAGGCGGGCGAAAACCGACAAGGAAAGGCGGTCATAAACTTGATTCCATTCGCAGCTACAACCTTTCGTACGCGATCAAATTCGTCTAACTTTGCGACTACCGGCTTTTCGCAAAGGATGTGCTTGCGAGCTTTCGCGCAATCCTCAATGTGTCCAACGTGAAGGTTGTTTTCACTTGAGATTGCAACGGCGTCGCAAAGATCTAATAACTCAGACTGATCCTTAAAGAACTTCAAGTTCCGTTGCTTGGCAAATTCTTCTCCACGCTTTCGATCATTGTCCCAAACCCCCACCATTGAGGTTCGAGCATTTTGTGAAAAGTTTTGGGCATAACTCGAACAGTGGAGGTGGGCCGTGCTGACCAATCCAACCCGGAGATGTCCGACAGATGAACTCATATTGAAATGTTACTCAGTTGAACCCGTCTTCCGTCACCATCAAACAAAATCATGATTCGCTTTGCCGAATCATAATCAACGAGCTCAAGCATCGCCTTTGGCCATTCAACCAAGCACAGGTGGTCATCTAGATAGTCCTCAAGTCCCGTACCCACCGTACTCGATATCCGATAGAAATCGGCATGAAGGACTGGTGGATTCGTCGGATAAACGGCGAACAGGTTAAAAGTTGGCGAGCGCACCGGCTCTCGCCAACCGAGCCCAGCTAATATGCCACGAATCAAAGTCGTTTTCCCGGCCCCAAGCTCGCCTTCAAAAAGAACCGTATCTCCAATTGAAAATGCTCGAACCAGGCGTGAGCCTAGGTCAAGCATCTTCTCCTCGTTTTCGACCTTTAGTTCGGTCATTCAGCTACTTGATCCGAAGCCATCAACTTGTCGTAAAGCAAGATTGCCAAGACACATCCGATGATTGGACCGGTGATGTAAACCGCCGCATTGCCAAAATTCTGCATCGTCACCAACGAAGGGCCAAGCCAACGAGCTGGATTCATAGCCCCGCCAGTGATGGGTCCAATTGCCAAAATGTCGATTGTAACCGCAAGTCCGATAAACAGTCCGCCTACCTTTGGCGCTCGCTTGTCAACTGCGGTTCCGAGCACGGCAATGACCAGAAAGCAGGTGCAAATTGCTTCGGCAATAATTGCACTCGTCATTGAAACATTGGCGCCTAGATTCGGCGTTCCTCCGACAATATCTTCCTTCGCAAGACCGCATGCTATGACGGCAAGACCGGCAAGCACGCCACCGACGATTTGGGCAAGGATGTACGCGATTCCTTTGGCCATCGTTATCCGCTTGGAAATCATCATTGCGGTGGTGACCGCCGGATTAAAGTGTCCTCCACTAATTGCCCCCAAGGCGGAAATAAACACGGCAAGGATCAATCCGTGCGCCAAGGCTGGGATCAACAAGTTGCCTCCTGAGTTGTGTATTGAGAGAATTCCGCCAAAGCAGAGGGCAAAGGTCCCAATGACTTCAGCAGTAAGAGCTTTTTTATCCATTGAAGAAAGGACGGTCTTAACCTGAAAAAAGCCCCTATCTCGTCCGAAAATTTAGGATAACGACGAACATACTGGCAACATTTGCGGAAATTTGACGTCGAAAAGCATAGTTTGGCAATTTGAGTTGAAAGTCGCGTATAATTTTCGACGGCAACGATGCCAAAAGGAGCAATAAACAACGATGTTTCGAAAACTCTACTGGGTAAGTGAGCAGGTCTTTGATGACGGCACTTCAACTGTCAACGGTGTGTATACATCCATTCCCGATCTCGTCCGTTACGGTTTGCGTTTTCCCGAACAAGGTCAACTTCGGCTTACACTTACAAAGCTAGATTCCAGTCAAGAACCATTGGGCTGCTGGCTTTCTCCAAACTTTGAAGGTCTTGAAACGGCAATGGGGCCGTACCTGAAGACTGACGAGTTTACGAACGATCATGTTAAATTGCTCGTCAGCAGTTTGCTAAAGTCAAACGTCGCGGCATAGTTCAACAAAAAAAAGGGGCCGTATTCCAATTGGAATACGGCCCCATTTTTTTGTCAAGCCCTACTTCGTAGTTTCAGATTTACCCGCACCGCTCGTGGTGTTCTTCATGTCGCCTTCTTTTAGGGTCTTTGAAAGCTGTTCAAATCGCTCTTTGAGCCCAGGCTTTGTAATGATCACGGTGGCGGATTTCCGAATGTTCAGTAGCCGTTTATCGAGGTCGACAGCCGCACTTCCTTTTTGTTCGGCGAGCAACCGGGAAATTTCTGTTTTCATCCAAGGCTTGATTTCCACTTTGCTCGAAGGAGTTTTCTTCTCGACGTGAAACTTGACAAACTGAACACCGTCAACTAACCAATCACTCGTGCCATTTTCAGCCATCTTGTCAATGATTGGCTTAAGACGTGCAGGAAACTTTTCATACTCGCGGCTAGGATAAACAGGTCCAGAAGGGGCAACCGTGTACTGCTTAGCGACGATCGCAAAGGTTTGACCAGTTCGGAGATCTGAATCGACTTTCGCTTTATCGGCAGCATTTTTCAAAACGATCCACGTCAAATCGACCAAAGCCGGGTTTTCAAACTGCTTGGGATTTTCTTTGATGTAAGCATCGACTTGAGCATCACTGATCTTGATACCTTTGCTGAGAAGATTGTGTCTCGTGAGCGATATCCTCAGCTCATTCTTGATGTCAACGAGGGTCAGACCTTGCTCGGTCAATGCCTTGACAAAATCAGCTCGCTTGGTCACCTGGTACTGCATTTCAGCATTGACATCTGCATCGTTAGGCAGAACATCTTCTTTCTTCGCCATTTGGAGAAGAAGCTTTTGGTTGACCAAGTCGTTGAGCGCTTGGAAGTTCAAGGGCTGAGCAACTGGAACTTGAGCAGGACCTTGTTGGCTTTGGACTAGCACCTGGACCTTTCGCTCAAGGTGAGAAATGTATTCGTCCTTAGAGATCGTTTCTCCGTTGACGGTTGCCATAATCTCGTTCCCGCCGCCACTTTTGCAACCCGCAAGTACAAGTGCAAGACCAAGAATTGAAAATACTGAAGTGAGAGGTTTATGCATTGATTGAATCCAGTGTCCTAGTAAAATTACCTATACTCATGGTACCCGTCGGGTGAGTAAGTGACATTCCTTGAGATACAACAAGAATGAAGCAAAAAACGTGCCATCAGGAGTGATCTAGGCAGATAGATCGAGGTGATCAGGGATTTCAAGGGTCAAATTTGTGGTTGGCTGAGCCGAAACTTGCGATGAATCATCATGCAATTCGATGGCGTCACCCTTCGGCGCTTCTTCAGCATCCTCTTGGTGGTGCTTCTTCGCTTGGCGATCAGCACTGCCGTTGACTCGAGTGCCTAAATCGTGGCCGAAGGAACTTCCGAAACTTGCCCGTACACGTTCAACTTCACCCACATCATCACCGAATTTGTATCCCGCCTTCCTGTCGCATAAAGTTGCGAAGGCGATTCATGGCTTGGGTATGAAGTTGATAGACTCGGCTCTCGCTCACGCCCAAGACTCGGCCAATTTCTTTGAAAGTTAAACCTTCAAAGTAGTAAAGCGCAATGACAAGTCTTTCCCGCTCAGGAAGGTGATCAACTCCGGAAGTAAGGATTCGTCGTATTTCTTTGCCTTCAACTTCGCCCGACGTGTTACTGTCTTCGTCGGCTAAAAGCTCCAAGAACGAAACGTGCTCTTCGCCGTCGCTTGTTCCGAGGATGTCATCAAGACTGTAAATGTTGGTTCGACCCATTCGAACCATAAGTTCGCTGACTTCCTCCTTGCTCACTTCCATCGTCTCCGCGACTTCATGGCTAGTGGCAGGTCGTCCAAACTTGGTTTCGAGGGACATCATGGTTCGATCAAGAGCCTTAAGCTTTTCTCGAATCGATCGGGGAACCCAGTCCTCGTCACGTAGCATCTCAAGGATCGCGCCTCTAATCAACGCAATGGCATAGGTTTCAAATTTAACATCGCGGCTAGGGTCAAATTGATCAACCGATTTGATCAATCCAATAACGCCAGCGCCGACAAGATCCTCTCGATCAAGACCGCCAGGGAGGCTCGTTACAAGTCGTCCAGCTGTAATCTTGACAAGGTAGGAAAAGTGGTTGATGATCTCGGCTCGCGCATCGGGATCCTTAAAAACTTTAAAGTTTTTCCAAGCTTTTTGTAGTTGATCTGGGCTAAGTGGCATTATTTCATCCCTGGTCTGTTTTATGCAGCGTCCGCGTCTTCCCTATCCTTAGGCTTAGGCGAATCATTTTTACCTGGCTGCACAACTGTTAGTTGTACCGGATTTCCACCCATTGCTTGCCAAAATGATCCTAAACACCACCCAATTATTAGAGAGATCAACGCCCGCTGTAAACACAGACTCGGCTCGACATTCCCGAATATTCCTGCAACTAGTGCCACCAAACCCGCGACACATGCAATAAGCTTCGGCATTCAAACTAACCTCGTGAGCCTACTCGCTCACTGTTATATTGACCAGGTTTCCATGTTCTCTTTAGGGCAAAC
>JAYVHY010000369.1:0-15158 GCA_043770615.1 Armatimonadota bacterium
TATGTGAACTACGCGGTTCCCGAGTTTCTGTATCCCTGCATGTACTCGACATCTGGCAAAGTCGAAGTTCTTCGGCAGGAAAAGCAAGTGGCACTCAAAAAGCAGAAGCGAGCCCAAATTGTTCTGGAGCAGAGCCTATTCATGGCTTGCGCTTCGGGGCAATCGCTGGCTCCGATTCTTAAGCCTTGGCTCACCAAAAAGGAGGTTCACGCCTTTTTTCAAGGCGCTGAATCAGGCTCGATGGTCCAGAATATGTTCCAAGCAAAGCTCGTCGTTGCCGGTGTGCGAAAGGAGTGGATTGAGCACCTTGTGCCACAGTTCACAACTGCCTTTTGGACACGCGGCTTGAACTCGACATTCGTTGCCGACTTCTGCCGTATTTTTGCGAATGACGAGCAAAAACTTGGCTTGAGACAGTTTCGGGCGATGGTGGACTACGTGGCGAACATGGAGAAAGAGGCTCAGTTCTCTCTGAAAGGAAGAACGTTTGAGTCGCTTCTCAAAGCGAGCACAGAGTGGCACCGACGAAACATTTGGGGACGAGTTGTGAATTTTGAATGTTGGCAGTCGACCTATCCACTTTGGACCTGCGAGAGCTATGGTCTCCATGTCCGAGTGCAGGAGTTGACGAACAATCATTTGCTTCACGACGAGACCTACGAACAAGAACACTGCGTGTTTTCGTATTGGCACAAATGCAAAGCTGGGTTCAGCCGAATCCTATCGGTCCGTTGGTACCAGGGAGGCGTCGGAGCTGCCATTGTCAGTCGGGTTACGATTGAAATTGAAACTGGATCCAACCAGATCGTCCAGATTCGCGGAAAGCATAACCGTGTTGCCACCAAACAAGAGATGGAGGCGATCCGAATTTGGGCAGGCGAGCATGGCGTGACGATTTCGAGATTGGCAAAATAACTCAGAGAGAGGAGGCTTGAACCACCCTCTCACTTTCCTACTTGTCGTCGCATGGTAAAGAGTGGGGCTTGGGGTGGTCCTTGAAAGTGGCAGCTTTCGGCGGAGCCTCCTGGCTTCACTACGTCAATCAGAAACTCTAATCACAGACACTGCACTTTTCGACCCTTGCCTCTATTCCTGTAATTCGGCCCTTGATGAAGCTGATGGTCAGCATTTTGTCCCAAATACCTTCCATTTTCAGTGTGAACATATCGCCTGAAAAGGTTTCCAGTTTTGTCTTGTCGACCGGCAAAGTGACTTCAAATCTTTTGAAAGCATCTGTCATCTTCGCCCCGGTTGGATTAGCCCAGTAGTGCCCAGGATAAAGGCGACTTAGGTCAGCAGCAGACATGCCTACCTTTAGATCAGCTGGTGCCGAGTAAGACGGAGCAGGTCCCGAGCAACCGCACACTCCTATGAGAAACAATCCCAAGGAATTGATGTGGCTTAGTCTCATTGCTTCCCTCGCTTCTTTCGCTTACTTCCTTCTCAGCTACTTATGGTAATTCGGTTCCCAATCGCCCTGTCCACCCGGAAGAAGGTCAATGAGTGGCCAAACCGCGCAGAAGTCGTCTCCGGGTCCAAATTCGGCTTGAGCCTGGCGGGTGATGGAGCCATCCGCATGCTTCGTAAGAGCGGTGACTCCGGGATTGGTACCCCATTCAGCGGCAAAGCCAAAGTCCTTGGTTAGCGTTGTTCCGTCGAGGCTAACGACCGGATAGTCCCAGTTACGGCCGGCAACAAAAGGTGCCATTTTTGCGACCGGATCCGGTGAAGTCAAAACAAAGGCACACTTGGTCTTAAGGTAGGGCCAAAAGGAATTAAATCCGTCCGCCCAAAGGGTGCAATAAGAGCAGCCCGTTCCCATGTTATGGATTAAGAGCATCTGGCTATATTCGCCGAAAAGCTCGGAAAGCCGAACTGACGTTCCGTCGGGATTCTTAAGTTCGTAGTCTTCGACTGGGGTGACTGGCAATTCAAGTCGCAGAGCAGTCAGCTCTTTCTTCTTTGCCTCGATTTCTTTTTCAAGGGCAGTAATGTGATCCTTAATATTCATATTACTTATTGTGCGGGTTTTCGCTGAAAAGTGCAACTTGGTAAGGTTGAACTTCGGCGGTCATAACACCGTGGATAACCGCCGGGTCTTGGTTCATCATGGATTCAGCTTCCTCCGGTGATTCGGCTCGAAAAATCCCAATTCCGAATACTTGCTCTGGACTCCCACTTGAACGACCGGCGAGCAACATCTTTCCATCGGCAACAAGACCAGAAAAGTAAGCAAAATGTCCGGCGACCGCCTCTTGTTCGTGAGGAGTCGGACCGTCGGTCAACATACCGATTCTGGTCGGACGAAGCAGGACGATATAGTTCCATAAATTCATTTTCTATCGGTATCAGGAGACTTAGCAATGGAATAAATCTGACCTTCCTTTGTTACCTGAAAATCGACAATCCACGATGCCTTCCCGTCGAAAACGCGGTAGCGATAAACGGTATCGGGCTTTTCAACACGCTTGGATATGTATTCCATTTTCGTAACATTCGCAAAATTCGCGAAGGCAGGAAGCGCCATTTGCCCGCGCTGAGTCGCCAGGCGAAGTTGCATGTCTTCGTGGAAGAGTTGGGTCTTAATGTTCGCCTTGCTTAATTCCACAAGTCCTACCGTTAGCTTATTGGTCAAATCAGGATTCGGATCTATGGTCGAAACCTGGGGCTTTCGATTCAAGGTGGGTTCCAACAACTTTGCAATGCCGACGGCGAACCCGTCACCGCCAACGGGATACAGATTGCACAGCATATAGATTTCAAGGCGTTGTTTAGGAAAGGTGGTGATCGTTCCAGAAAAGCCGACCGAGTTTCCTCCGTGGGTGATTTGGGGTGAACCTTCGAGAGTCGCGGTCATCCACCCAAGCCCATATCCGGTCTTTCGTCCGCTTAATATTGGTGATGGAGTTTGCATCCGCTTGACGCTCGAAGTCGGTAGTACCTTGCCGTTATTGACGGCCTCTCTCCACCGTTGAAGATCGTATACAGTGGAGAATTCGCCGCCGTCGGCATTTGTAGGAGAGTTACCTCCTGGTCCACCATCCTCAAGCTTGCCGTCGATAAAAAAGTATCCGGTTGCGCTTCTTGACGGGAGCCCTTTACTAATTTCTTTGAAGACGGTGTCGCTCATTCCGGCTGGCTCAAAGAGCCTTTCTTTGGCTAGATCTTTAAATTTTTTGCCGGTTAGTTGTTCCAAAACCATTCCGAGCAAAACGAAGTTGGAATTTGAATACTGAAAAAGTCGACCAGTGGGGAAGTCGAGCTTAGCTTTGTAAACTTGGTCAGTCCATGCGTTTTGGTTATAGGTGTCATTAAGTCCGATTCCAGGCATGAAAGCATAGTCAGGAATCCCTGATTGATGGGAGATAAGGTGTCGGATTGTTATGGATTCCCACTTTTCGGGGAAGTCGGGTAGGATCTGAGCTACTTTTTGATCAAGGGATAGCTTCCGCTCGTTGACCAATTGCATGATCATTGTAGCGGTAAAGGTCTTGCCAATCGAGCCGATGTCGAATCGGTCTGACAGTTGGGCTGGTTTCGTTGTTTCAACATTTGATAGTCCGTATGCCTTCTCCTTGATTGGTTTGCCATCTTTGACAACCAGAAGGCACAGACCCGGAATATGTTGAGCTGCCATTTGAGCTTCGACGTAGGTGTCGATCGGATCAGCTTGGATCAAAGCGAGCGAAAGAAAAATGGGTCCGAACATCATCGAACCCATATACGCTTCCCGAATTTCAGATTGTTCCGGCTTATTCCCTGCGAAGGGCAACTATTGGGTCGAGCCTTGAAGCAGACAGAGCCGGGTAGAAACCGAAAATGACGCCAATAAATGCTGAGAATCCCATCGCTCCGATTGCGGCCGAAACCGGAAATGGAGTCGCGAGCCCACCTTCATTGGGCCATTTCATCGACTTTGTAATCAGAGTGACAACGGTGCCAAATCCGTAGGCAATTCCCATTCCGATCAATCCGCCGATAAGCGCAAGCGTAGCGGCTTCGACGATGAATTGGGTAAGTACCAATTTACTCTTTGCCCCCAGGGCTTTCCGCAAGCCAATCTCTTTGGTTCGCTCGGTAACCGAGACGAGCATGATGTTCATGATTCCGATGCCTCCGACGAGCAAACTCAATGCGGCGATTGCCGAGAGAAGACTACCTGCGGCTCCAATAAGGCTATTGAAAACACTAAGGATCGACTCCGCACTGTCCACTCGATAGACCTTTTTATTTCCACTCTTGAGCATGAGAGCTTTCCATATGTCGTCCATCGCGGTTTCGGGCTTAACGCCAGCTTTCGGCGTGGCTTGAATGTATGCAAGCTTATTTCCGCCGATCCATTTGCTTTGAGCCGACGTAAACGGCATATCAATATCCTTTCCGTTGCTTTGGCCGAAAATTGTTTGCTTTTTGGCAACGCCAATGACTTCAACCGATATTCCTGCGATGGTAATCAGGTTGCCTTCTGCGGGTGATTTCGGAAACAGCTTGTCTTTGACGTCAATTCCAATCACGCAAACATTGGCACGATTATCGAGTTCTTGTTGGGTGAAGAATCGTCCGGAATCTAATTCGGTACCGTTCAGCCGAAATGTCTCCATTCCTCCGCCATTGACCCTTGGGCTGTCGATCGACTTATCGTTGAACGATGCTTTTGAAGCGTTTACCGTGACACCAGGCGATAATATGTCCAAGCTCGAACATCGGTCCCGCAGGTATTGAAGGTCCTCGGTTTTAAGGCCGTCAAGTTTTCCTAAGCTCTGTCCCCGACCGCGAAAACCACCGTCGAAGAAGATGGTGATGGTTTGAGCTCCAATCTTCGAGAATTGGTTGGTCATGTAAGACTGGAATCCGTTCGAAATCATGACGGTCATTGTGACCGCCATAACTCCAATGATGACGCCGAACATCGTCAGGAAAGCGCGAAGCTTGTGCAACCTGAGCATGTCGAGCGCCACGAGCACGCTCTGAAGAATGCTCATTTTTTCTCCCCGTCACTCTTTTTGGCTGCTTCGTTGTTGTCGGCTGAACTATCATCATCAGGTCCCATTTGCATGAAGCCTTTCCTTGATGGTCCCTTGAACTCTGGTTTGACAACCTTGTCGCCAACTTTCAGACCGGATATAACCTCGATTTTGCTCGTCGTTACAAGACCCACCTTAATCGGAACGCTCGTGGGTTTCGATTTCGGATCTTTCGGATTCGAGGCTGGGAAGCTGGCGAAGTAATCATTGCCTTTCTTCTCGGTGTACTCCGCGGGTAAGAAAATAACATCCTTCTTGTTAGCAACCCTCATCGTACACTTGGCACTCATGCCTGACTTAAGTCCCGGATCAACTTCCGAAAGCATGATTTCGACTTCGTACTTCACGACGGTATCACTACCAACCAAGGTAGCTTGACCTTCGGCAATTTGCTTCGCTGGAGCGATTTTGCTAATTCTTCCTTTGAGGGTCTTGTTTGGTATAGCGTCGACATTGACTTCGGCTTCCATTCCTACCGTTAATCGGGCAACATCAATTTCGTTGACTGCGAGTTTGACTCGCATTTGAGTCCGATCTTCGATTCGAACGATCGTGGTTCCCGAGCTAAATTGTCCAAGTCCCGTAGCGTTCTCCCCAACCTGGAGAAGCCTCTTCGTAACGATTCCAGAAATTTGTGAATAGACGTTGGTTTCCCTCAAAAGTCGTTCATTTTCTTGCAAGGACGCTTGCAATTGCATGACCGAGGCTCTGCTTTGGAGCTTTGTCTTCTCCAAGGCAGCGGGGTCGGACAATCCGGCTCGTGCCTTATCGAGGTCGGCTCTTGCACTGCGTAAGTCTTGACGCTTGTTGTCTAGGGTGTAAAGATTTGTATTGGCGCGAGAAAGCGCAGCCTTTGCGCTCTTAATCGCTTCTTCGGCTCGGGCAAGTTCTGCCGAAAACCCCGCTTCAATTCGATCCGAAGCGGTCTTTGCATTGTAGAGCCTTGCCTTGGCAAGTTCCACGGCTAGCGACGCGTTTTCAACTAATTTGCCGGCAACATAACCCTTTTCTTCGAGCTCCTTTTGTCTCGCGAGATCAAGTTGAGCATTCTTGAGGTTCTGTTCCGCTTCATCAAGGTTTGCCTTTGCCGATGCGCGTTGCGTGGGTTGGGAATTACTGAGAAATCGATCACGATCTTGAATAGCTGATGCAACATTGGCTTTCGCTTGATTGATCTCGGCTTGTAGAAGGGCAGGGGCAGATTTAAGGTCAAGCTCGAGTTGACGAACTCTTGCTTCGGCATTTACCACGGCGGCACGAGATGTTGTGATTCGTTGCTGAATTTCAATTGAGGTTCGATCAACCGAACTTTGTGCACCAATCAATTGAGCTCGACTTTGGTCAAGCTGAAGTTGGGTGGGTTTCGGATCAATGACTGCGACCAAATCACCGGCCTGAACGACCGATCCTTCATCGACTAGCAGCCGGGCCAATCGCCCTGATACTTGAGGCTTAATTTCAACGGTTTTGACCGAGTCAACGGTGCCATTTTCAATAATCGTGATTCCGACATCGCCTTTCGAAACCACAAGCGGAACTTCGACCACTGCCACTTCTCGCTTACCGCAACCAACAATTGATAGCGCGACAATGCCGACCGCCCAAATACTCGAATACTTCTTCATCCCTTTTCCCATATTCAATATGGAAGATACGCAGATTCGGTTGCAAGTGATCCAGAAGTCCTAGCGAAAACTCCAAACTTTATGAATATCTTTGGGGAGCCTAGTGTGGTCGGAAACCATGACGTAAACCGTCCGTTTGGAATAGCACCAAGCTCGTTCAAAGTCAGCTCGCTTATAAGTCTTGCGAACCCCAGCCTTAAAGGCTGGATCATTGAATATTGGGGTTCCGGCCTTGTCAAACCCAACAACGATCACGAGGTGACCGCCTTCCTTGCCCTTATCTTTGCCTTGAAGGAGATCAAGGCTCACCGAGCAAACAACGGGAATGCCGGCTTTGGTGAGAATTTCAAGGTCCTCTATCGAAGTGAATCGTGAGACGCACCCTTTGAGCCCCTCAAAGGATCCGAAATACGCCACATTGAATGGCCAGTTGCCGGCTCCCTTATAAATTGGGTCCCAAACGCTTGCTTCGACTTCAGGAACGTCTTTGTCAATTTCGGGACGGTCCAGAAGTTTTGAATAGTGCCAAAGCATCATCGACGTACTGGTGGCCGAGCAAAGGACGCTTCCGTTGGGATAGTTGCCTTGGGCTCGCTGGGGCACGTCGGTAAGGCTGCCCCAGTTGCGGCTTTTCGGCCAGCTTTCGAACTCCTTTACCGTAGACGTGTCGGAAAAACACAACGTGAGTAGCTTGAGTTTTGGTTTCTGAACTTCGTTGCGAGTTTTAAGCGTGACCTTCAAATCAATGGTGTCGGTCGGCTGAACTGCCCGGAACGTATCGGTTAAGACGTTGGCAAACTCATCTTTTTGCCCATCGGTGCTTTGGCGCGGTGACCAATCCTTGTCCCCTGACCAGTCTCCCAGCACGTACCACTTGGTTTTCCCGGTGGGAGTATTGATTCGAAGTTCGACTCGAATTGCTCCGTTGGTAGCATTATCGATGTTCCAAGAAGGGATGACTTCGTTAAACTTGATGCCTGGCTTGATACCCGTGTATTCTTGACCAATCTCACCCTCAACGGGAAAATTGACCTTGATGGGAACCCGGTAAAGTCGGGCGGTCGAGGACATATTTCCAAGAATTGAGAGCCCAAGAGCAACGGCACCAACGGTCATAGTTTCTATCTTATCCCGGAAACTCGTATCATTTCACAACTGGACGTAGCAAAACCGCCGCTGGTTCGTGTATTATTTGTAGTTCGCGGGTTTCCGCGTGAAATTTTGACATGGCGACTTATCGAGGAAGAAAAACTGACATTTGCCGAACGGTCGGCTTCGACATTTGGGGACGGCCAAAGAGCCCTGCGTCTAAACGCGCATATCCGGCTGGCCAACACGGCCCCAACATGAAGGACAACAACCGACGGTCCGAGTACGGCGAACAGCTGCTTGCAAAGCAGGTCATTCGACGCTACTACAACATGTTGGAAAAGCAGTTTTCCAACACCTTCAAAAAGGCACAAAGAATGAGCGGCAACACCAGCCTTAACTTTCTTCGCCTGCTTGAAATGCGACTAGGTACCGCCGTATGGCGACTTGGCTACGCAAAGACAATTTTCCAAGCTAGACAAATGGTCAGCCACTGCCACATTCATGTCAATGGTAAGTTGGTCAACATTTGTTCGTTCCAAGTAAAAGTTGGTGACATCATTGAAGTCCGAGACCGAAAGTCAAGCCGAGACATTGCGAAGAACAATCACTACGAAGCCGCTCAGATTCCTGCTTACATGGAATCCGATGTGCAGAACTTCAAAGGCAAGATCATCGCTCTCCCTGAGCGAGAAGATTTTCCTAAGTTCTTCCAAGAGCAGCAAGTTGTTGAGTTCTACGCTCGATAAGTTTCAACCTCGAAAAACAGAAAAGCCTCGACCAATCGGTCGAGGCTTTTTTTGTTTTGATGTACAAATGCTTATATACATGTATGAAGTGTTTATGCATATAATACATGTATGAAAGCATTAAGTCGAGAACGCGAGTGGCTCAAGGTGGCTGATGAAGTCTTTTTGGTCATGGCAGCACTTCATCGGGATCACCCGGACGCGGAAGATTTTTCAACTAAAGAATTTATGGATCATGCAGCAAAATTGAACCTAAACGGTCGTTTGAGGCCAGGAGTACAAATCCATTTCAGAATGCATTGCGTTGCAAACATTGAACCCAATCCCGGCGACTATCGAATGCTTTTCGCGACCGAAAGAGGCAAGCGTCGACTGCTGAAACGCTCGGACCCTGTCAATCCCAAACGTATGGGTAAGATTTTCCCCGACCTTAAGGATATCGATCCGAAGAATTTCGATTTAGTCATTTGGGCTCGTGAACGTTACGAGGCATCGGCTAAGCGGCGAGGATTTCTAGAAGAACTATTAGCCCTACGTGGATCTGGTCGAGACCTTTGGGCTGATGAGCATGCTGATGAATATGTCGCTAGGCTTCGGAGCGACTGGGAATGAGCCGAGTATTTTTGGATACAAATTTAATAATCTATCTACTCGAAGACTATGGGGAACTTTCAGTCATTACCGCACGATTTGCACAAAGGATGATTGAACGAGGCGATACTGTTGTGACATCAATGATGACGGTTGGTGAGGTCATGGTCAAACCGTTAGCCATTGGTGACCAAGTTTTGTTGCACAAATATCGACAGCTATTTGATGCTCCGGACGTAGAATTGATTAGCTTTAATCGAATGGAAGCCATGGAATACGCAAAGGTTAGGGGCGATAAGTCAATCAAGAGTCCCGATGCAATTCAACTTGCCTGTGCATCGGTGGCAAAATGCGACCTTTTTGTAACAAACGACGACCGTCTGAGCAAGAAGGTGATCCCAGGAATTCAGTTCATTGTTTCGCTAGATCGAGTCCCTATCTAGGTTCAACCCGTCGTTTGATTTCGCCCATCATCCGAACGTGGATTTGTTCGGCAACGGTATCAGTGATCAGCCCCCAATACCAAGCAGGGAAGATGTTGTATGAATAAGTGCTTGTTCCGGTGAACTTTGTTCGTCCTCCTGGCAGTGGTTCGAGCTTAAACTCGCCCCAATGAACTTTGAAACTTCCTGTTTCATGGCGAGGGTGAATATCGTGAAACGGGTTTGATTCTTTAACTGATGGCGGAGTGTTGTGAACATCGAACTTCATGTACCGGTTGACTTCGAGATCGGTGATGGTTTCGTTCATGGTCCCCGTTGAGAGAGTACATTCTCGCGATGCACCGACAACTTGACCGCTGGCATGGGTTCCTATCGTAAAGGCAATACCAGTCCGGAAAATCCATTGGTCAGGCTCGGGCAAATCATGGAGATCGAATAAAAGTGGCCAGATCTTATCTGGGGTGGCATTGACAATGTAGGTCGTTGACTCAGTTTTTGTTGCTGGATAAGGGTCCATCGCGTTAGCGGCGGCTCCCATACCGACGATCACGGGCAAAGCCGAAACGAATAGTCTACGACTGCCTCTTTTGAGGTTCATTGCGATTTGTCCAAGGAAAGTGCCGAGCGCAAACATTGGGTAAATCAGTGGCGAAGCCATTACGATGCATACGACTCCCTCAATGCCGAAAACGAGCAAAGCGCAGCAAGATACGAGGAATTGAACAAATGATGAGAGCCAAGTTGTTGCAGTTGGGCGAGCCTCGTTCCAATTACTAATTGCGCCAGCAATGAATCCGCAAAGCATTGGCGAGACTAGAAAGATCCCGGTGCCGTATGTCCCGGTAAAATCCTTTTGCTTTCCTAGGTAATACCAAACCAGTAAAATCAACGCTCCCGTTATGACCGCGCCAATCATGCTCCCAGCAAAGTCTCGACTGCTATAAATTGAATCTTTTGTTTGGGGGTGATTAGGATGATCGTAGTCGTCCATTCCGCAAGATTACCACGAGTATTTCGTAATTTCAATATTTACTGAAATATCAGTTCGAATTTCTCGACTTTGCTGGCAAGCACTATCGCTAATGTATTGTTACCGCTTGTACGGCCGCGACCGCCTGCTCTATTTCTTCGGCAGTCGTCAAAATGTCAGGTCCAAAACGGACGAAGTTCCCTCGGGCGTCGGTGTTAACACGATGGTCCTTTAGCTTTTGGCTGAGTCCTTGTGGGTCATTACTCGGCACTAACGCGAATGCCCCCCAGTTGTCGGGGATGTTAGGAAGAAAGACAGGCAGATCGGCGCGAAGGAAAGTTTCTCGGATATTGGCAACAATTTCCGATGTGTAAGTTCGAATTCGATCAACTCCAACGTTTAGCGTGAATTCTAGTCCGGGGGTGGCTTGGTAGGGAACCAGGATCGGTGGAGTGCTCTCCAACCAGGCGTCGCCACCCGGACCACGTTCGGCAGAGTCCAGCCTTTCGTACTTAAACGTATTTCGCTTGGCAAACCAACCGGTATCAAGAGTCTTTCGACCAGAAGCCAGAATATGAGGAGCGATGGCGAGAAAGCATGAGCCTGGTCCGCCCCGAAGGTACTTATAGCAGCCCCCGACACAAAAATCGGCCCCGATGTTGGTCATTGAGAATGGGAAGACGCCAAGAGCATGATAAGTGTCCACCAACACCAACGCACCGTGCTGATGAGCCTTTGCGACAATGTCTTCAATGCCCTTCAGGATTTGACCGGTACCAAACATCACCGCCGAAACCGCCACCAGATCGGTTGATTCGTCAATCGCCGCAAGAACATCCAATGCATCGAACAGAGGAACCGGACCTTCGCTTCCGCCTGGTTCTACCCATCGAACGGTTGCCCTGCCTGCTTCGATGTAGGCTTTCAGGATGAAATCGGCACTATCAAACTCGCCTCGAGTCGCCACGACATTGATCGGTCGGTCAACCGGGAACGAGTTCAAAACCGCCCGCAAGCCTTGTCCCGCCGAGGTTTTCGGCACCACGCATGAAGAATCTGAAACGTCGAGAAGTTGAGCGATCAGACTGCGAAACTTGAGTGATTCACCCATCCAGTGCTCGTCTGACCATGCCGCGTCGAGCTGATCCGCCCAAACCCCTGCTCCACGCGCAATATTGGTGAAACTCGCATCAAGCGGACGACCGAGCGAGTGATTAGCTAAATAAGCTGTCCCCTGATGTGCTCCAAGGACGCGAGAAAACTGAGACCGAATCTCTCGGTCGATGATCTCTCGATTAAGCGGTATTTGACTCATTTTTGACTCTGTTCTGAAAGCTGAAGCCTGATAGCTGAAAGCTAAAAAATCTCCTTGTCTTCAACCTCGGTTCGAACCGACCAAAGCTCAGGAAATAGGTGAACCCGGGCTCGTTCTCGTAAATAGGGCGCACCTTGCGAGCCGCCAGTACCCATCTTGAAGCCAATAATCCGCTCGACCGTTTGCATATGTCGGAATCGCCACAATTGGAACATTTGATCAATGTCGATCAGTTTTTCGCACATCTCATACGCTCCCCAATGAAGCCTTGGGTTATCGTAAATCTTCTTGAATACACCTACCAGGGCTTTGCTTTCTTCGCGGGGAACACTAAAGTCGCGGTCAATACACTCAGTGGGAATATCAATTCCTTTTCGATCCAAATATCGCAGAAACTCCTCATAAAGACTCGGAGCATTGAGGTCTTTCGTGAGAATCTCGACAACCTCAGGACGCTGTTTAAGTTGACCCATGACATGAGCGTCCTTGTTTCCCAACAGGAACTCAATCATTCGATACTGATAGGACTGGAACCCGCTCGCCCTCCCCAGGGCTTTGCGGAACAAGGCGTAGTCGCTGGGGGTCATTGTTTCTAACACCGCCCATTGCTCAAACATCATCCGCATGATCTGTTTGACCCGGCTCAAAACCTTGAAGGATGGTTCTAAGTCATCGTTTTTGACGTAGGTGACGGCGGCCCGGAGTTCGTGAACTACCAGCTTCATCCATAGCTCAGAAGTCTGGTGCTGAATAATGAACAGCATTTCATCGTGCTGATTTGACTTTGGACGCTGGGCAGCTAGGATTGGCTCAAGACACAAATAACCGGCGTAGTCAGTTTCACTCGAAAGCGGGGCATTTGGGTCTTGGGGCATTTTTGAACCAACTGAAAGCGTACCCTTTCATCAAGCAGCGGGAAGTGATGGCTGAATCGATAATTCGCGAGCAGCAGTTGCTAAATTGGCGGCTTGTGCTCGTCATTTTTTAGAATCGCTTCACGGGTGTATCCTTCCCACTCCCAGGGTGTAAATGTGTTACCAATAATCGTTTCAAGCAAAGGGCGAAACGCGAATTCGCCATTGTCGCTGTTAGTAAGGATGATCATACAGGTTCCGGACTTTGGAAAGCAGATCATGTAGGTTTGGGCCCCGTCACCGTGCCCCTCTTTGAAGAACGCTGGGCCATACGGAGTTTTTAATAGAAGTCCCCAACCTAATCCATAACTCAGCCCAACCTTCTTGCCTTCGGTTCCTTGCGTCAAATCGAGAGTTGGAAATTGATGTGCAGACGTAATCTCAATCTGTCTAGTAAGCATTTGGGACTTGGATCCAGGTTTGAGAAACTTGTTTGATAGCAAGGCTTCAATGTACTTTGCTAAGTCGGTGACGTTGGATGTCATCGATCCTGCACCACGCGCACGGGTCTTTCGAGTAGTACCGATGTGTTTCCCGTAGGCATTGTAACGCAACGCAGTGTTTTCGTCGAAGCTTTCTTTCCAAATCATGCCAGTGCCGGTCATCTGAAGGGGAGTAAAAAGGTCCCGTTGCATGCCGATATCAATAGTCTCTCCAAGCTTTTCTTCGATGGCGAACTGAAGAAGATTTAGGCCATCGCCCGAATAGGCATATCGAGCACCAGGTTTGAAATGAAGTCGTAGCTTTTGATCAGGTTCCGAAAGAAAAGCTAGATTTGAAAATCCAGCCGTATGCGATAAGAGTCTGCGTGGCGTGACTAATCTCCAATTTGGGTCGTTGATTAACTCATCGCTTACACCTTTGTATGGCTCGTACTCATTGAGCGGTTTGGAGAGCATTGAGGAAACTGGCTGATCAAGATTCAACTTTTTTTCTTCAACGAGCTTCATTACCCAGCTTGCAAAAACGGACTTCGTTATTGATGCTGCCCAGGTATTGGTTTCTGTAGTCATCGGGAGCTTTTCAACTGCGTTCCTAAGACCGTAAGCATAGGTCCAGACTAGTTTTCCTTTAACAAGAACTGCGACCTGGGCGCCCATGACTTTATTCTCCGAAAAAGTTTTGTCGGCAAATTTTGTCGCTTCCAAAATTGAGAGTTTTGAACCGTCTAGTCTCAGAATATCTTTTTGTCCAACCGCGAATTGGACCGCAATCAGACCGGTCAAACCTATTGTCGTCAATCGTTTTGTGATCATTAATGTCGATACGAAAGACAAAGATCGAAGGTTCAAAGTCCTGCTAAGTGGCAGGACTTTGTCAGTCCTGCTTTTCTGACTCAACCTCAGTATTCGTATCTACAGGTCTCATGTAAGGGAACAGCAAGATTTCTCTAAGTGTCTGAGATCCACTAAGGAGCATCGCCATTCTGTCGATGCCGATTCCGCATCCGCCCGTCGGGGGCATCCCGCATTCGAGGGCATACAAGAACTCCTCATCCATTGGGTGGGCTTCCTCGTCGCCTGCCGCAGCTTCTCCAACCTGAAACTCGAATCGCTCCCGTTGGTCAATCGGATCATTGATCTCGCTAAATGAGTTGCAGATTTCATTACAAAGCGCATACCCTTCGAATCGCCGAGTAAACCGAGGATCGTTTGGATCCTTCTTCGCCAATGGCGAAATTTCCAGCGGATAGCCAATGACGAAAGTCGGTTGGATCAAAGTAGGTTCAACGTAGACTTCGAGAAGTTTTTCGAGCAAACCACCAAGGTTACGCTCTTCGCCGGGAACCACCCGCTTACCGGTCACCGGATTTATGCGAGCACCCGCACCAAGCGCCTCAACTGCCGTCGAAAGCTCCAGGAGTTGGTCTCGATAAACACCAGTGTGCTTGACTATTTCGTCGAGCATATCGACTCGCGCCCAAGGCTGACTAAAGTCGATGGAAACGTAACCGTCCTCATGCGGGACATCAATCTTGGTGGTTCCAAAAACCGAAAACGTAACGTATTTGAAGCAGTTTTCTACGTGCGTCATCATGTCTTCCAGGTTTGCGTACGCCTCGTAAAACTCCAGCATCGTGAACTCAGGATTGTGCTTATAGCTCACACCCTCGTTTCGGAAAACTCGACCAAGTTCGTATACCTTTGGAACATCGCCACAAATGATTCGCTTGAGATAGAGCTCAAGCGAAATCCGAAGCTTAACGTCGATGTTGTACTCGTTATAGTGAGTATTGAATGGTCGAGCCGCTGCACCTCCCGCTTTTTCTTGAAGTAAAGGGGTTTCGACTTCCAAGTAGCCGCAATCGTTGAAGTAGGACCGCACAGCCGCCACCATTCTTGATCGGTTCAGCAACTTCGTGCGGCTTTCCTTGTTCGCCATCAAGTCGAGGTGACGGTGACGGTTTCGAATTTCAATGTCTTGAAGTCCAGAAAAGA
>JAYVHY010000370.1:0-2894 GCA_043770615.1 Armatimonadota bacterium
TACCGCAAGCCCTTCGGCAAATTGATTAGCAATACTTCCGGTGGCGAGTATCCCCCATCGAAGTTTGTTAGACATATCGGCAAAAAGGATACTTGGAAAACGCGTTAAATTCCGGTGAGAATGCACCCTTAACGAGAAAATTTTCGTTCACTATAAGACTTATGCCTTTCAAAGAGGATTTTGCTTGGGGAGTTGCGACGGCGAGTTATCAGATCGAGGGCGCTCCTTACAAGGTTGGTGGTGGACACTCTGTTTGGGACATGTTTTGTCAGCGTGAAGGGAAGATTCACGACGCAAGCAATGGAGACATCGCTTGCGATCACTTCAATCGTTATAAAGAAGACATTGCCTTAATGAAAGAGCTTGGGGTTCCGAATTATCGGATGTCTATCTCTTGGCCGCGAGTGATGCCTACAGGAACTGGACTCGTTAGCGAGTCGGGTCTCGATTTTTACGACAAGCTAATTGACGAGCTACTTGCCAATGAGGTTAATCCTCATGTCACGCTTTACCACTGGGATACACCTTGGGATGTGTATCTTCGAGGGGGTTGGCTCAATCGAGATATTTCGGATTGGTTTGCTGACTACACCGAGACTGTGGTGAAGAAGCTTGGTGACCGGGTTTCGTCTTGGATGACTCTCAATGAACCCCAATGTTTCATTGGGCTGGGGATGGAAATTGGTAACCATGCGCCAGGCGACAAACTTGGTAAACAGGAGATTTTGTGGGCAGCGCACAATGCCCTTTTGGCACATGGCAAGTCAGTTCAAGCAATAAGGGCAAATGCTACCAACAACCCGAAAGTTGGTTGGGCTCCCGTTGGAAGTTGTTCGGTACCAGCCACGGAGTCAAAGGATGACATTGAGGCGGCACGAATTGCTACCTTTGAAATGACAACGGTGGACACTTGGTCCACTTCTTTATGGAGCGACCCAGTTTTCTTTGGCACTTATCCTAAGGTAGTCGAGGAGTTTTGGGAGAAGTGCTACCAAAAGCCAAGAGCGGGTGATATGGAAATCATATCTCAGCCGCTGGACTTTTATGGAGCGAACATCTACAATGCCCCGACCGTAAAAATGGGAGCTGATGGCAAGCCCGAAAAAGTTGAATATCCGCTTGGCGGGGGTCGAACGGTCTATCATTGGCCCGTCATTCCTTCTTCACTTTATTGGGGACCGAAGTTCTTTTACGAGCGATATGGGAAGCCGATTGTGATCACGGAGAATGGTCTTGGACTTTCGGATTGGGTGCATGTTGACGGAAAGGTTCACGACCCTCAGAGGATCGACTTCTTGACTCGTTATTTGACGGAGTTGGAGCGAGCTTCGGACGATGGAGTAGCGATCGACGGATACTTCCAGTGGTCATTTATGGACAATTTTGAGTGGAATGAGGGCTATCGCTTCCGGTTTGGACTTGTTCATGTTGACTATCAGACCCAAGAGAGAGTTCCGAAGGACAGTGCTTATTGGTACCGAGACGTTATTAAGTCAAATGGTATCAATTTTAAGTAAATTGTATGCCATAAATGTTATTTCTGTCATACATATGGCATAATACTGTCATGACTCGACAACTTACAAAAAGTGGAAACAGTATTGCTTTGGTACTCTCTAAGGACATGCGAGATCATTTGGGTCTCAAAGACAATGAGATAGAAGTTATTTTCGAGAGGGATACTTTAGTTCTCCGGGCACCAAAAAGGGGGCAATCGTTTGAAGAAGCTGCTGACGCTACCTTTGAACAATTCAGTACCGCTCTGCAGAACTTAGCCTAGTGGAAACGCATGGAATTTACTTTTCCTTCTCTCCAGCAGGTTCTTCTACTTCATGATCGAACCATTGTCATACATGGCGGTAGCCAAGGCATCAGAGACATCGGTCTAGTTGAAAGTGCGCTGTTGGCGGCCCAACAATCTTTTGGTGGGCAAGATCTCTACCCTACAATCCATGCCAAAGCAGGTGCCCTTTGGCATGGATTCGTGTGCAACCATGGCTTTGTTGATGGAAACAAGCGAATTGGTCTGATCGTCGCGTCTACATTCCTTCGCATGAACGGATTTCAACTTAAAATGCCACAGGCCAAAGCCGAAGAAATTACGTTGGAATTGGCTTGCAGCCAACTTAGCCGACAAATTTTGATTGAATTGATTGAGCCATTTGTGGTGCCACTTGGTAACCAAAGTAGCAACTGAAATATTCAATGAACCGTAGTCAATCCAGTACAATCTCCTTTAATCTTTGATGGAACTACTTACTAACCCGTCCGCGTGGATTGGACTTCTTACTCTCACCATTCTCGAAATCGTGCTTGGCATTGACAATATCGTCTTTGTCAGCATCCTTAGCGGAAAGCTTAAGGGGGCGGAACGGGAAAAGGCGCGAAAGCAAGGGATGTTGCTCGCGATCATTCCGAGAATCTTGCTTTTGCTCGGAATTGGTTTACTCGTCAAAGCGACCAGCTCTCTCTTTGAGGTCCCATTTGTTTATGATGCCCTCATTAAGAGCGGAGAAACGGTTGAACACGCCCGCGAATCTGCAGGTATTAGCATCAAGGACTTGGTCTTGGTTTTTGGAGGTCTATTCCTCATCTACAAGTCGGTCAAAGAGATCCACCACAAACTGGAAGGTGCCGATGACGAGCCGACGATCAGTGCGAAGTCGGATTACGCTAAAGTTATTCTCGCGATTCTCGGAATCAACATAATCTTCTCTCTCGACTCGGTTATTACTGCCGTCGGAATGGTGAAAGAGATTGAGATCATGATCGCGGCGGTGGTTATTTCCGGTCTATTTATGATTTTTTACAGCGGGTTTGTTTCCAAGTATGTAGATAAGCATCCGACGGTAAAGATTCTTGCCTTGGCTTTCCTTGTTTTGATTGGTGCAAAC
>JAYVHY010000371.1:0-2892 GCA_043770615.1 Armatimonadota bacterium
TGCCCAGAATTAGGAACTTCGAGGAGGTACTTCGATTGTTTGAGGTCGTTCCAAAAAACCGACGTAGAATCGACGGTCCAATAAGGGTCATTGGTGCCGTTAACGATTAGGGTCGGCATTTTGATCTTGTCTTTGTACGAGAATGGATCAACCATTTTCATCAAATCTTGCCCGGTCTTCGTCTCCAGTTGAGCTTGCAATCCGCGCCGCGTATAGTCGGCAATCTGGTCGCTGTACTTGCCCCAGTCCGCCATTTGCTTGGTCATCTGAGCGTCAAATTTAAGATTAGGAAAAACCATCGGCGCGATTCCGGCTACTCGACGGTCGCCAGAGGCGGCAGTAAGCCAAGTCGTCCAGCCTCGTTTGCTGGCTCCGGTTACCACGAACTTATCAAACTGCATTCCGTTTTGCTTGGCAACTTTTTGTACGACGTTCATTGAGACAATCGCTGACTTTGTCATTGGGAAAAGGAGCGGCCAGGTGTCGTCTTTGGTTTCGAGATACTGACCAAAGGTGTGCGCAATCAGATCGTCTTCCTTCATATCCCAAAGTGGCTGATTGGGGATGTTGAACAGCATTGCAATCGGCATTCCCGTCGCGGCAGACAAAAGGTTGAGGTCGACGAAGTCGCCCTTGAACGGTCCGTCACCCGTTATATAGAGGATGGCGGTTCGAACCTTTTCGGCCCCCTTGGGGACAAGCAGGAGAACCCGATGATTCCAAATTGTGTTGTGCCATTTTTGACTGCAGAACTGAATCTCATAGGTCATGCCATTTTTGGTCACTTTTGTCTCGGGTAATCCCCGTTCTGGAGCGTTCAGGAACCTATCCAAAGGAGTTTGGGGACCTAAAACTAGATTTGAAAGGAGCGCAATTTCGGCAAGCACGGACAATTAGACGTCCGAAAAGGTCAAAAAAACTGCATTTCTCTGCATTCTCGGAAGCTTTTTGCTTGACAATAGAGTGGATTGGTGCAAAAATACAGCATCGGTCATGCTGTCTGTGGATAGCAGGGTCAGGAAATAAGGGGAATGTTAAATCGCTACACAAGCATCAAACGAACGATGGCTCTGGCTGGGGCCGCTGCGTTAAGCGCAGGATCGTTCGCATTTATGCTCGATACGAATATCGTTATCGAGCGGGCACTCAACAGCCCAACATTAACTGTTAAGTACGACGGAGCCAGCGCTTCGTTAGTTGAGCTTCGCATTAACGGCGAAAGCTTGGCAACCAAAGCAGTCAGTGCAACCGTCAACAAAGGGGAAACCACTTTCACATTGGCAGTCTCGGACCTTAAAGACGGCGAAAATGACGTAGAAGTCAGACTCTACGACAAAGCCGGCAAGGTTGTAGGCACCCAAAAGCAAAAGATGGTTACTGATCAGGGCAACAAAGGTCCGGTCTACATCTCAGGTCCTAAGCAAGGCGCAACCGTACAAGGCGTTACCGAAATCAAACTTGGATTTGGTAAAGAGCTCAAGAACGTATGGGTTAGCTTCTTCGTTGATGGCGACCACAAAGATATTTCCAATACACCACCATATGCCTACACCTGGGATACTCAAAAGGAATCCAATGGCTGGCACACCGTTGAAGCATGGGCCGTCGATCCAGATTCAAACACATACAAGTCCAAACAGGTTCGAGTATTTGTCAACAATCCTGGTGGACGAACTGAGCGACACGTTCTCGGGACTGGTACCGAAGCCGTTGCAACTACGACTACTCCTGCAGAACTGAAGAATCCGGTCAAAACCACCGAAGTTCCAGTTCCTTCCAAGGATCCGGTCAAGCCAACTAAGCCAGTCGTTACCAAGATCAACAATGTAAAAGCAGTTGAGCCAATCACTTCGAAAGCAACCACCGTTGCTAAAGTTGAGCCGATCAAGGGCACCGCTGGTCCAGTTGCGATTGGTAAGCCAATCGTTATGGGCAACCAAGACATGACTCCGACCGGAACACGTGTCGCTGGTGTAGCTGCTCCAAAAGCAACTGTTACTGCTCCGAAATACAATGCCGCTCTAATTGCTTCAGCGAAGAACTTTGGTAGCAAAGTTCCTAACTACGCACTTGAAGCCGCTGGTAAAGCAGTCAGCATCGAAACCGGCACAAGATTGAAGGGTGTAACGTCATTCAACGTGCTCCTCAACGGTTCATACGTCGAGTTTGATGTTCAACCAAGAGTTGACCAAGGAATCCCAATGACTCCTTTCCGACATCTGATGGAGAAGTCCGGTGGAAAGGTCAAGTGGCTGAGCGGCGACAAGTCCGTCGATGCTACTTCCGAAGGTCGAAACATTTGGTTCAAGGTCGGCGACAGCACGGCTAAGGTTAATAACCTTCCGTTCACGCTTGAGCTTGCTCCTTACATCGACCGTGGTCGAACAATTGTTCCTCTTAGCTTTATGAAAGACGCTTTGGATGTAAACATCCAATTCGATCCAGCAACGGGTCACGTACTTATCACCAAGAAATAGGTTCAAAAGCCAAACATTCCCAAGTGGGACATGCATCAAATGCATGTCCCACTTTTTTGTTATCAACTTTTCCCTTCATTTGTGGCATTACCTTCCCGATAACTAAAGTAATTCTGCAGAAATGCAGATGGGGACAGGAAAACTGTGAATCTTGCGTACAACTCAGACAAACGACGATACGTTCGCTACGAACTGCTTGACTATGCAGTCATGAGCGTCGACGAAGGCAAAGATTCTGTGAATATTGTCATTACTGACATTGGACTTGGCGGGATTCAAATTCGGTCAAAGGCTGAACTGATTTCCGGAACCAAGTGCCACATTCACGTCGCCTGCATGGACGGCAACACGCTTGAATTGCGCGGCGAAATCCGCCACGCCACCACGGTTAACAACTCTGACTTGTATAGCGCGG
>JAYVHY010000372.1:0-2886 GCA_043770615.1 Armatimonadota bacterium
GATTCTCGTATTGAATCGTTAAATCGCTTGATTCCTTGCGAATGGCAACTCATGCAATCCAAGCCATTTCTGACCGCAATTGGATCTGTTGGCGCCCGCTGCGGGTTTTTGGAATTGTCAACGATATCCGAAGGTCCGACATCAATCCGCTTTCCCTCTTCGTCGACCAACATGTAACCTTGCAACCCATTTGGCAAGCTAAAGATGATCTCACCCCCAGCCTCCTTAAAATCAAGCGGATGAGCCGCCACTTCCTGATTTCCAGTATTTGTACGGAAGTCGTACGACCGCCAATAGTATCCGTAAGGAGACTCATGTCGCTCAACAACCCGGTTGTTATTCGAAACTCCACTAGCACCCTTTGGTATCCCGCCTCGAATCACTTGTCGCTGCGCCTGGTTCTTCTTCAAATCAATATTCAACAATGTCTCAAGTTCGGTAGCTGACTTAGGTAGCCCACCATTGAGTCCAAATAGGTCGTTGTACAGAGGAGGAAGACCAGCATTCGAAACAAACCAGTCTGCTCGCACATAGGGGAGCCTACAAGAAGTTGATTGGTAGATAGCTTTTGCAGTTGAGTCGTTGGAAATCACTCCGTATGGATATTGCGAGAGTAGGCGATTCCATTGAGTCGAATCCCAGTTAAATTTTCTCAAGTCGATTCGTAGAATGGACTTAGATTGACCAATAACATGAGGAATCGAAATTGCTTTCTTCCAAGACAGGCTATTCAACAGCTTGTTCAATCCCAGTCGATAGTCCTCAATTTCTAACTCACTGAGTCCTTCATTGTATAGGTGAGTCAACGTAAAATATCGATAGTATTGACGGTCATCTTGTGTTGCCGAGTTCAAGTCAACCAAGATCGTCGCTAATTGGTCATTTTCCGATACAAACTGACGATTGTTGACCTTGGGACGATCAATCTGATCTTCTGGCGCACCAAGCTTTATCCAATCTTCAAGAACTTGCTTCTCTTCTTGGGACAGGATTGGATTCTTAGACCCTCTTGGCGGCATAGGGTCGCTTGGTGAATTTAGCACCCTGGCGAGAATTCTCGACTTCGATAGATTCGAAGGATCGACTGGGCCAGACAACAACTTCTTTCTATCCCTATAGTCAAATCCGGACTTGGATTGGTCCGTATGACACGGAGCGCAATGCTCATCGAGAACTTTAACTGCGCGTTTAGCGAGCGAATCTTGACTCTTGATCGCAACCCGATGATCGTCCGTCGCAAGGACAAGCGCAAAGGCTCCAACCGCGACTAATGGCAACAAAGCCTTTCGAAAAGAATAGAGTCGCAAAGATAGTTTCATGCCGAGACCGGGTCCTCCAGATTATATCATGGACTGAAAAATTGCCCCTTTCAGACGGCTCGAAACTACCAGTAAACACACAAAAAAAGGCGACCCATCGGGTCGCCTTTTTAGTGCGTTGGAAATTACTTAACTCGCTCTGAAGTAAAGGTTCCGGAAATTGGGAAAGGGACACCTGGCGATGGAACATTGTTCCACTTCATGCTGGACTTCACAATATCGCAATTGGCTTTGTCAATCCACAATGTGCCTTCCATGCTTGCCGGGTCAGACCCTTCTGTCTCCATGGTTTTTGCCTGAATCTTCAATGAACCATTTTCATCAGCAAGTACGGAATATTCAGCCTTGTAGCCTGGTGCTTTGGTTTCTTTGTTGGCTGGAACCTCATTCTTCCACTTCGATCCAACCTGAATGGCTTCTTTTGGTGGGATGAATGCGGTTAGATTTTGTACTCTGTACATTCCTTCCGAGACATCTTGCCCTTTGATTTCCTTAATCTCGCCATTGGGTTTCATAATCATCGTGAAGGTAGGCGTTTCTGGCATTTCTTGCTCTTGACCATTCATTGAGAACTTTCCTTCAAGAGTCTTGTCCTCTACGGTCGCCGTTCCATCTTCAGCAACGGATAACACTTTTGCTTGGTTGAGCAAGGTGACAGTGATTTCCATACCTTGGACATCAATGGTTCCTTTGATACGAGTTTTTGTTACTGCGTCCTTTTTATAGACGTACTTCAACACAACGCCATCAATTGCGTAGGCTGTTGCAGCAGTGAGCAACATTGCGATTCCACAAATCTTAAGAGCTTTCATAATCTTTATTCTCTACGTCATTAGACGCATTATTTCGTCAATTAGTACGTGCAAACCATCAACTGGTTGCGCCCATACTAAAAATTGGGACTTCTAGATTATGGAATCAAGTGGCAAAATATTGATGTTTTTTGGGGTGATTCTCTTCCTAGTAGGCTTGCTTTTAACATTTTCTCAAAAAATTCCCTTTCGGTTGGGACGCTTGCCCGGAGACATTGCTTATGAGAAGAACGGTATGAGCATATTCGTTCCTATCACGTCCATGATCCTGATTTCTGGACTGATTTCTGTGGTCGCATGGCTGGTATCGAGGTTCAACCGATGAATCCAAAACTCATCCTTTTTGACTGCGCAAACACTCTTATCTGGACCGATTGGAAGCCACAAACCTTTGCCGTTAAGTGCGCAAAAATGGCGGGGCTAAGCCTTCCCGACAATGCCGCCGTTGTCTACTTGAACCTATTTTTGCCGAAGCTCCCAGAGTTTCACGCAATGAACAGGCTCCGGTCGCTCGATGCCTGGCGACAATTCTGGGTTCAACACGTGGCCGACTGGCTAACCGCGATTGATTTGCCGAGCGATAACGCCCTACAACTTCACATGATTGGCGAAAGAGAAATCTTCGAAGTTCCATCATCAACCTTCAAGAGGTTTGACGATGCCGCCCCTTGTCTCGAACGACTAAAAGCAAGAGGCTACCAATTGGCCGTCCTCTCCAATTGGGACCATTCCCTTCACAAATGTCTCGAGGCTCA
>JAYVHY010000373.1:0-2875 GCA_043770615.1 Armatimonadota bacterium
AACAAAATCTCCAGGGATGGATAAATTACCGCTTTGATCTAGCTTAAGACCCCCACTATCAGAAATGATTCCACCAGATGAAACGATCATGGTCGGTAAATGATTGGGATTAAGGTGACGCGAGCATCGACAACTGATGATGCCCCAATTGTTAATGAGGTAGTTGGAGCAACAAATCGTAGTTCTACATTTAATAGCGAGCCACTTACAACAACAACATTGCTGCCACCAAACCCAATTGGAAATGACAAGTCAATAGACCCAGTCACACCACAAATAAGAAGCAGATACTCGCGACCAGGAAGCAATCCCGAATAATCGAAATCGTTCTCCATTGTGGCATAATCAGTGTTAAGAAGAAGTTGGCTCATGGCAGTGCAGCAAGTGCGGCTTTAAGAGTTGTTAGGTCCAGGACTTCCATTGCCCCAGTAGTAGCATTGAAGTAGAGAAGTTTTCCCTTTCGAAGAGTATGTGTTGGAAGAGTCTTGGCATTAGCCGTTGGCTCACAAACGGGGAAGCGAAGAGGATAATGGCCAGTCGTGTCAAGTGGATCACGAGCATTCTGAATCATCTGAACGATGAGATCCATTTGGCGCTCATGAGCTTCAGAATCAAATGCATCGTTGTTGATGTAGTCTGTTGCTTGAAGCACACTGACATTGCGGACAATAACAATGATGTCAGTAGCTAGTGGAGCCGTAACCATTGTTATCGATCCACCAGCAGGATTCGCCACACCCGTCTGCGTATAGTGTGTAGTCAGCGTCTGAAGAACGTTGCCTCCAAGGAGGGTGTCGAACTTATACACTTTCACATCAGCATTAGCAAAGAAGACAAATGGGATAGTGAAGACGGTGGTTGAACCGTTTCCAGCAGTCGATACCCAATGTGTCTGAGACGAGATCATGGACTTGGCGGATCAACAAGAAACTCTTGGCCTTGATCCTCAACAGACTTCTGCATCTTTTTGAGGTATCCGGGATTCAGCATTTCTTGGATGTTCCAGAGAACAAAATAATCAATGACTGGACGGATGTAAAACAAATTGATAAAGGGCGTGTTATTTAATATCACTTTGGAAAACTCATCTGTTGGGTTCTCACCACGAATTGCTTTCGAGAATCCAGCACTAAGCATATCCATCTGTCCGAACACTGGACCAGCTATCACACCCGAAAACGATTTATAGGAACGATCATATTCCGTGAACAAGAAATCGCCCATGATTCCTGCACCACCACCACGCAAAAAGGCGTCGTTAACCGTCTTCCAGTTCATGTCACCATTCTCGTCGGTCAGGGTCTTGGGTGTTCTACCTTTAGCAAGATCACGAACGACGCTCGACATGTAGCCAGCAACTGTAGCCATGCCGATCAGACCAGCAAGACGGAACTTTCCTTTAGTGTCGCCACGGAGCCACTCCATAAAGGTATCTGCTCCGTGTCCATAGATCTCACGACCAAGGATCTTACGGGTAATCGTTACTGGGAACGACTTAAACATCGTAAGCATCCGCAATCCCTCGCCAAGTGGAGTTCCTGATTGCGCACCAAATGTAAGGAACTTCCGCTCAGCAGCTCCCGGCGTAGGAACAGCGTAGTCAATGCGGTCGGTAAAGTAAGTGCGCAACTTTCCTTCGAGTTCATCCATCACCCTTGACCTAGCAGTGGATGAATCCTTCCACCCTTTCTCGTTAACGAGGTCAATGATAGAGGACTCCGGGACATTCTTTAGTGCATCAGGTGTCACATAAATTTCCCCGTTAGGTCCTTTCTCTACAGCGTTCTTGATGGCACTCCATTCGGTCTTGCCAATGTCGTAGAGGTTTAGTGATCGACGGAGTTCATCCGTGATTCCATCCCAATCGAGATGTGCATGACGGGCAAGGTTATTCGAGAGGAGTTCACCAGCGGACGCCTTGTTTACGTCGGTCCACCAGTTCATGAAGTTCAGGTCGTAGAACTTCTGCATCATCTTGTTCATGGTTCCCTGACCAGCCGTGTGAATGGTGTAACGAGAAGCTGTGTTGCCGATAAGGGATTCAAGAGCAATACCCATTGAATGGAGCATCTCATTTTGTTCAGGAGCTCTCTTGAACATACCGGAAACCTGCTTACCAAGAGTCTCCATTGCACCAATACCCTGGAATGCCATCTCAGACTGTAGGAACGCCTTATCCGCGAACTGACTAAGCAACACGCCGCCCATCTTGGAGAGCTGTGTGACCTGACGGATGTTGGTTCCGATTCGACTAATAGTGACATTCTTAGGATCGTCATGCATGCCAGATGCTTCAGCAAAAGCCGCCTTGATTCTCCAGTCATCAAGTCGTTTTTCTTGTTCAGCAGAGTCAGGGCGTGATTTAGCCTCGATCTTCATTTCTTGGATAAGATCGGCGAAGGTCTGCTTGGGATTCGGACCAAGCAACTCCATCATCGCAATGTTGCGAGAACGAAACAGAAGATCGTTAAGCATCCCATCAGAGAAGTTCTTCGTTCCAAACATCTGATTGTATTGGAACGCCGCATCTGCATCCTTGAAGTGTAGTGTGCGATGAGATGAGGCAGATCGAGCAAGCGATCCATGAGCAAAGAATTCGGAGACTTCTGCTTCATCACCAGCAATTCCATGAACACCAGTGTAGAGATTCTCGTGAGTCTTCTTCAAGAAGTCTTTCGGATCTAGACCGCGGAAGGTTTTATCTGCGTCGAGAAGCGGCAGCACGGTTTGATACCACTTGGCGAACGAAGCATCCTTGTTGAGCTTGCCATCGGCTCCTCTACCAAGATGTTGGATCTCTGCAGTATCATGCGTCTGCCTCATGATGTATCCATCGAGCTGACGGATATAGGCACCTGAGCGGTTCTGCCGTGTC
>JAYVHY010000374.1:0-2872 GCA_043770615.1 Armatimonadota bacterium
TGGCGTTATTTAGGAGAGGTCCCGATGAGATCGGCAGATTTTGATCCTAGGTTCCCTCTGCCAGCCACGAAGGCGGCTGACTGGAAGGGCGTTATTCCGTTCGAACAGATGCCAAACGTTTGGAATCCTAAGCGAGGATGGATTGGAAATTGGAACAATAAGCCAGCTTCTTGGTGGCCAAATCTTGATACGCCAGCTTGGGGCGAATCCTTCCGAAACAACGTTCTTGTTTCTTATCTTCAACCTTCGGGCAAGAAGTCGCTGAAGGATATTGAGGATGTGGTTTCAACGCTCGCCATTAACCACGAAACTTGGAATACCCTTTCTGCGTTTTTAACCCCGGAGAACAAGGGATCGACTGGAGCATTTGACGCTTTTCACGGGGCAATGCTGAATGGTTCTGCAGATGCAGCCCTTTACCAACGATTCATTTCTGAGCTTCGAAATGTTCTGTTCTTACCAACAACCAATAACTTTGCCGGAGCCGATAATTTCGCCCTCGTTGCCCAGCCAGACGTTATGGCCAAAGCCCTTCGAAAGGAGACTAAATTTGACTATTTGGGCAAACGAACACCCGCCGAAGTGATCCAAGAAGCTTATGCGAGGGCTCAAAAAGCCGTTGGCACGAAAGTTTTTGAAGCTTCGACTATCCCTGTTCCTGGCGGAAGTGGAATCGAGCCAATTCCGTATCGAAGCAGGGGTACCTATATTCAAATTATTGAGCTCGGCAAATCACCCAATGGACGCAATGTTGTGACCCCAGGGGTTGCGGCAGTCGGACCACATTCCTATGATCAGGCTGACCTCGCCCGTAACTTCAGGTTTAAACCAATGAATATTATTTCGCCGTAACTTCTTCCCAATGGGTGTTGCCTGCGGTTATCGCGACCCACGTTCGCCCAGATGTCGTATCAAGTCTTACGAGGATTCCGTGGCCGCCGGACATTTCTGAGACTTCATATTTCCCAGGCTCACCTGGGGTCCCAATCTTTGGATCTTGCAAAGTGAACCAGAGGCATTTGATATTCTTGCCAGTTCCACCTTCGCTTTCTGAAGCTAATAATGCCGTAGTACCAGTCCTAGAATCGTATCGATAAACCGAAGTAGGCGTATGAATCAAGTGATAGTCGACTGGAGACGCAAGTCTAATTCTTTGCGTCGAAGTAATTTGCGCTTGAGCAGTTTGAAGAGAAATTCCAGTCAAGGTGGCGAGACTAACGACGACGACGAAACCAGATGCAAAGAGCTTCATAACCAAATCATCGGTTGTTTTTCTTCGGGACATGAAATATTTGGGCAAAATGATGGAGAATAGTCTTAAGATGATGGGACTAAGGAGATTGTTGAATGGATCGCTGGCGATGCTGGTTTTGTTGGCGTTGGGTGGCTGCGGAGGATCCTCTGGGGCGGTTAACTCCAACCTTCAGGGAAGTTATGATGGCACGGTTGTGAATCCGGGAAAGACGTCCCAGACGGTTGAATTGGCAGTCAGCGCAAACGGCTCAATTTCCGGACGATGCACACTTCTGAGTTTGACTTCCGGCGCGATCATGGCAAGGGCTGTTCTTGAAGGAACCGTCAACCAAACCACTCGGGAGTTCCAATTGGCCGGAATTTTTCAGGCTTTCATCCCGCCTCCTCCGGATGGTAGCGGCACTGGTCCGGTCACGATTTCGGGTTCATTGCCTGCCAAAAATGAAGCTCATGGGCCGATGCAAGTACAAGATAGCCTTGGGATTTTGAATGGCATTATTTCACCAACTCCAACTGAATAATACTATTCTTGATGAAATTAGTGTAGACTGATGTCTACACTATGACTTTGTTTTCTAGGCTCGAAGAGAATGATATTGCGCCTCCTGGTGGTCTCATTTATCGCGAGGATTTCCTGTCTGAGTTTGAGGAGCTAGAATTGATCACTTGGATTGATGCTCATCCTTGGAACACCGAGTATTCACGCCGCCGTCAGTTTTACGGTCGTTCGTATAATGATCCGTCGGTTGAGACAACAGTTCCATCACTGTTTCAGATTTTGGCAAGGCGATTGTTTGACGAAGGACTCGTGACTTCCCTTCCTGATCATGTTTTGATCAATGACTATCAGCCTGGACAAGGGATTGCGGCTCATTTGGACGAGATGCCGCATCCAGACAGCCAAGTCGTGACGATATCGTTGCTGGATTCGTACCCGATGGAGTTCGCTCGGATTGGGACGGAGGAGAAGTTTGAGCAGTGGCTTGCTCGCCGGAGCGTGGCAGTAATGAACGGTGCGAGCCGGACGGATTGGACCCATGAGATTCTTAAACGGAAGGCTGATCTAGTACAAGGTGGTGGTCGCCGGGTGCGGGGTCGAAGGATTTCGGTGACCTATCGGACGATGCTGTTTGAGCCTTAGGTATCTGTGGTTACGTCGTCCCATTCTAAGACGTCTTCATCGAGAAAATACACCATCCAATTGATTGCGTAATGCCATTCCTGAATTACTTCCCCATCGATTCCGCTTGGCATTGTTTGACCTTTGATACTTGCTTCTCGTACATTCCAGTGAATATGCATAAGATCATCGGACCAATAAAGAAGCTCCTGTTTGTCGCGGATGTTGAGTGCGTCTTTGAGCCGACCGACATCATTTAGGTCAGCGGGCAAAAGGTCGAACCAATCTCCCAGTTCTGAATGACCACGAGGTATTTCTAGCTTGTCGATGAGACCGCCACACCAGGCAAGAAAATGAAGACACTCTGATTGCCAAGAGAATTGAGTTTCATCTCGCTCTGACTTGGTTTCTGAATAGAGAAATGTCTTTTCATTTGGAGAGAGCCAATCGACAAATCCATTTGTCTCCATGTACTCGAGAAAATAGGTTTCACCAGTC
>JAYVHY010000375.1:0-2864 GCA_043770615.1 Armatimonadota bacterium
TAAACAAGGAGTGTAAAACGACATCGGAGATAGAAAACCCAAGAAAACCTCGTCAGGAAGCGGAGACGCTTTTAAGGCGAAGCAAGCCAAAACAACCGCAAATCGACCACCCGAAGCCCCCAAAGGCGACTCGGGAAAGAAGAAATAACAAAATGCCGCTTGCCGATATCGGCAGGCGGCATTCTTAATTTCAGACCAGCAATTCTATTCTGCTTTGTCCTTATCGGGGCCAACCGTGTTCCCGGGCGGAACATGAGGCACTCTCTGTTCCATGTTAGCAAAATTCCAGGCTACGGTTGCGAATGCTTGAACACTTGGCAAATACTCGGCTGGCTTCACATGACTCATGGTGTCGGTTTGGCTGTGATGAGTGGATGCAAAGTAGTCCGTGATGTCTTGATCCAAAAAGAACCCCGGAACTCCGGCACGCACAAATGCGTCCTGGTCGGAATCCCAGTGCCGTTCAATCGGTACTTCCAAAACGCCAATTTTGCCTAAGGGAGCCATTGCTTCCCGAAGCAAGGGAACCCATTGACTATAGCCCTGAACTGTAAAGCCGGTTGGCTTTCCGGCCCCAATATCGTGAATGAGAACCGCCTGAAAGTTCGATAGCTCGGCTTTGTGTTTCTTAACGTAAGCCTCGGCACCATATGAGCCTTGTTCTTCTCCAGAGAAAAGAACAAACCGAATCGTTCGTTTGGGTCGAACGCCAAGCTTTTTAAGAACTCGTAGCGCTTCCAAAGTCGCAATTGAGCCGGTTCCGTTGTCAGTAGTCCCAGTGCCCAAATCCCACGAATCAAGATGCCCGCCAATGAGGACGACCTCGTTCGGCATTTCACTTCCCTTGATTTCTCCAACAACGTTATGCTCAATGACTGGTGCTTTTGTGATCCTGCCACCTAGCTTTAGTTGCAATCGAACCTTCTGCCCTTTTCTGAGTAATCGGACTAACATTGAGCGATCTTCGACGATCAAAAATCCAAATGGTAGACGTGGCCAACCACCAAAGTAGTCGGTGAAGTAGGAATCGTCCGGTGAGCCATACATCGTAAACTTTCCATCAATATGTTCTTCAGACAATAAGTAGGCAAGTGCCTTCTTGCCGATTGCTTTGTGAACTTGCACTTCGATTTTTTGAGGATCGCCTCCGTTCTTTGGCGGAAAAATTCTGCCGAGAACGACGATTTTCCCTTTGAAACGATCTGTATTCTTGAGGAGTTCATCAATTGGTCCTTCAAGCAATGCCGCATCAGCAGTGATCAAACCTTTCGTCGGTGGGTTCCAAGGCATGGCATGAACTGTCATATCTCGTTTACTTTGGGTCAACATGTGCAGGTGGTCGTCGTGCCCTCGCTCCCATCGACTCGGAAAAGTATACGATTCCATATGGACGTTCTCTCCCCCATACTCTTTCATCTTTTGAACTGCCCACTTCTGAGCCTTGGCTAGGTTAACTGAACCAGTCAATCGAGGTCCAATCATATCGCTTAGGTATGCCAAATCGGTCATTGCGTTTCCGTTCTTCACATCTCGAGCGACTTGTTCCGCCGGATCGAGTTGTGCAGCCGAAATTCCGGCTAATATGATGGAAATTACAATTGATAGGGTTTTATGCACGGGATTTGATACGTTCAACCCTTTTGCAAAGATTCCTCAAATTCACAAGAGATAGAATTAGATAAGGATGTTCGCAAACTTCAAGTCTAGTCTTCCAAATTTGAGTGTTCTCGACTTGGGAAAAGACATTGACGAACAAACCCGAGCGGTTCTCAATCTGCTCTTTAGCGAATTCAAACTTCGGGTATCCGATACAACCATTCCGGTCGATCCTGCCAAATGTCCCAATTGTGATCGACTTGTCAATGAGGCAAAGAGCCCCTATTGCTCTGGAGAATGTCGTGAGATTTCGGCGTTCGTGCGCCAGTTTCGCCATGCCATTGTTACCAATGTAATCCTAGATCCCGAGAAGCAAGCCGCCCTCGGACAAAAGCTCTGGTATGTCCTCGGCGGCGGGTATCCTTGTCGAGACGCGCTAGTTCCCGAACGGGTAAGGCTCAAAGTCATCGAACGAGAAGGGCGTAAGTGCCAACAATGTGGTGCAAAAGCCACCACAATTGACCATTCAGGCAGCGGCTGAAACCGCCCAATTAATCTGCGTGCCGTGTGCGCGCTTTGCAATAGAACCAAAGACTACGGCGACCAAGCCTTCCGATCAAGCCCGGCATTTCAATGGCGCTTGGCTGAGCTGTCGCTTCGCACTCGAAACAATATCCCGATTCGAGTCTGCGACGATCCCGAGAACTGGGATTGGCGATCGTACGTTAAGGCAAGATATGGCAGTTAAAGTTTCAATTGATAAACTGCAATACGGTTATCGCGAATGAAGGCGACGAAAGTGTCTTGGAAGCAACCGGATAGCTGTTTGAAACTTGTTGGTGGCGAAGGAACGCGCCCAATGACTTTCCCTGTTTTCCGACATGGACATAGGTTGCGCTATTTCCTGCGCCGTACTACGATGCCTACGACTACGCCTAGGTCGAGTGAGTAGGATTCGGGGGCAACGCCGCCCGACGAGGAAGTCATCTGGGGGCATGTGAGAAACTTTCACGCCTAATCCACCTTTAGTGGCAAGATATGCGCTAGACTTCCGGTATCGACTGCCCCGCCCTGTGCATGAAGATTGCCCGCATCGGCGCACCGCGAAAGAAAGAGGCTCATTGCTATGACACCCGTAACAACAACAACAAACACCAAGACCGTTTATCGGAAGGCCCTCTTTGGGGTGATGAAGACTCGAACCTTCATTGTACTTGCCACCCTCCTACTGATCGACGGCGTGATGATCGGCCAGGTACTCGCACGAC
>JAYVHY010000376.1:0-14810 GCA_043770615.1 Armatimonadota bacterium
TGGGAAGTTACAGCAGTTGACCGCCTCCAAACGAACCTCGACTGGCTAAAGAAACTGAGGGCAGCATACGCTCCAAATGATCCCATTCATTGGGTTCTCGCTAACCTCAACGAGATTAGACCGGAAAATCAGTACCACTTGGTGCTCCTTCATTACTGTTGGGACCAAAACTATTTTGACTTGGCAAAGAAGTGTGTTGCTCCAGGCGGTTACTTAAGCATCCTTGCTCATTCACAAACCCATCGGAACTGCTTTGGCAACCCAAGAGAAAGCAAGATACTAGACCCAACCAACTTGAAAAAGGAAGGATTTGAACCTATTATCGAGCGAGAGTTTTGGTCCAAAGACCGCCACTCCGTTTCAATCGTTCTGCAACGACAGTAGCCGTGTCGTATTCGATCTTCAGTCGGTCCATTTTCTTGGCGGGATCAAATTCAAAGACGGCTTCTGGACGAGTGAGCCGCGTGAAAACAATTCCGGACATCGAAGCCAAAGTGCTAGTCTGATCGCCAAGACCATTGGTTCCCTTCTGACTGGACCAATACCGCATGGTCGGTTCGCCTTCGGGAGTCGTATCCCATCCAAGAAAGACCACCGAATGTCCCGGTCCTTTCACCCAGTTGATGTTGCAAAAATCCCCTGGCTCGGCATCGAGAGCGCCAACCCGCTCTCCCATTTTTGTATACATTGCCAAGGCATAGAGGGATCCCGGACCATCGGCATTCCACCAACCCCACAGTTTCACCATATCTTCCCTCCGACCACCATTTACTTCTTGCATTCGAATAGCTTCTTGCCGATCGGCGGTCAGTTCAGAGCTTCGTGGCTCTAACAAAGTGTCAAGCGCGCCAACAAAGGCAGAATAGGATGCACCCGAGCAATAGCTGGTTGCTCTGGGTGGGTTCAAAAGGGTTTGACCAAACAGGGAAACTGGAACTCCGATCGGAGATTCTGCAGGGACAGCCTTGACCCCGATAAAGTAACCACCACCATCTGGAGCGGTTGCCTGAATCTTATCAACTGCAGCAAGGATTGCACGATTGATTTCGCTCGTCCCATCGGCAAAGACTCGCTCGTGTTGCAAATGATACGTAGGCAGTTTTACATCGAGGATGGCAAGTAGTGATAGTGCGCATAGGTTCATTGAACGTGCCTCCCACATAGTACGATCCTGATTCCCCTGGTAGTTTCGTAAACGGTTGTATTGCAGTCAAATTGAACCAAATTTCCATTTTGATGCCGAACAAAAACTAGGCGATTTCGGGCAAAAATGGGATTTGTCGGGTCTTCTAGGATTCCTTTTAGCCAGGCATTTAGACGCTCTTGTCGACCCTCGGGAAAGAAAGCCCTGAAGTTTTGGCCCACAAAATCGTCAGGACTATATCCAGTGAACTGACAGTAAGCCTCGTTCACGTAAAGGTAATTTGCTTGATCGTCGACTAAAGTGACCGCATCTGGAAGATGATTGAGGGCGAGCATCAATTCGGAGTCCTCGGACTTGGATGTTTCTAGCTGTCTGCGAAGCATCGCCGCTTCATTGAGAAGTAAGAATATCTCCTCGGTTGACTTAAATTCCAAGTACCTAGCAACGAGTTCTGTCCGATTCAGGGGACCAAGCTTGATCCGAATTCTGCCCCAGTAGGTCGCAATGGTGGCAAGGCTAATACCAAGTTCGTTGGCTATAGCTTGATCTGTCAACCCTTTGGTTGCGTGAACGAGGAGCTGGAGTTCACGCTCACTGAGTTCACTTTCAATATCCAGCGCTATACGGCGCGACACACCTAACTATACTCCACGTCGTCGAAACTAATGACAAGGAAACAATGACGAACCTCTAATGGCAGGGTTCGAATGACAACTTAATTGCGACCTGTGGCAGGAAACTCGTGACGGATACTGAGAGTCATACCTATCGTTGGGGTTCATTGGAGAGCGCCAAATATCGTGAGTCCTATTAGTTGTAACAAATTGACTTGCGGCCTGTCAAATGCCAGGTTTGTTACTCAACTGTCAAGTTATGAATATTAAAATCAATGTGCCAGACAACTTCAACTCGCAAGGAGTGGTGTCTTTCTTATCAACGCTAAGGTTCACCGAAAAAATGGTTGTTGAAAGCAGTCAAGAAACTAGGCCAAAACCAACAGCGAAAACTGATGAAGGAACCTTTTGCATTGATGTTGTTGACGGGCAGGATGACTTAAAAGCAAGCACACTTGAATCTCTTCTAGGTTCCACCACGTGTGGCCTGTTGTTTTTTAATCAAACAGTAGAACCCGCTAATGTGCCAAAAATAATCTTTACCACTGACCTTTCAGCTCAGGCAAGTACGAATCTCACCCAGTTCAAGCAGCTCGAGCCATCTGGATTTGGCGGGGCCTCGGTAATTTCTGAACCAGAATCACCCAATTTTGGAACATCTAAGGATGATTCTAGTCGTACTTTCCTGGGGCGAATAAAGAGCGCCGCTCAGTCAACTCAAGCGAACCTAATCATTGCGAACTTTGATCTTGGTAATATAGGTCGCAAGTCGATGCAGATGTCAAATCTTGTAAAAATGGTTCTCCAAAACAAGTGCCACGTCCTCATCCTCAAACCTTAATGACTGCTCCAATAAACCCCACATGCATTGCCCCGGTTAGTCGAAAGACGCCGGGGATTTTTTCTGACAAACCTTTTTTCAAACCAGAAAACGCTGAACGGGTACCCTAAACGATGATCTGTTTGGTCGGAGCTATTACGTGATAGATATTCAGGAATTATTGTCGATCTTGCCTCACCGATATCCCATCCTTTTGGTGGATCGTATTCTCGAAATAAACGAAGAGCACACGAAGTGCCGAGGATTGAAAAACGTCACTATCAATGAGCCGTTTTTTCAAGGTCATTACCCTGGCATTCCAATCATGCCCGGAGTACTCATCATGGAATCGATGGCCCAAGTCGGAGCCGCACTTTTGATGACAACGCCAAAGCTCGCTGGTAAGATTCCGCTGATCGGAGCTATTGAGCATGCCAAATTCCGAAGAATCGTGCGCCCCGGTGACCAATTGATCCATGAAGTCGAAATTTTGTGGGTGAAGGGTAACGTCGGAAAAATGAAAGGCTTTGCAACCGTTGACGGGGAAGTCGCAGCAGAAATGATCATGCTTTTTAAAATGAGTGAAAGGGAAGGTTAGTTGGCGAAGATTCATCCGCTGGCTTATGTAGATCCAAAGGCAGAGCTTGCCGACGATGTTGTCGTCGGTCCATTTTCGTATATCGAAGCCGGGGCAGTTATTGGAGCCGGTACCGTAATTGACTCTCACGCCACCGTCAAACACTCTACAACAGTTGGTAAGGACAACTATATTGGTCAAGGCAGCGTGATTGGTGGAAATCCGCAGGACCGCAAGTACGACAACGAGCCAACATTCTTGACGATCGGAGATCGAAACGTTTTCCGCGAATACGTCACCATTCACCGGGCAACCGGTGAGGGCAAATCAACCGTCATTGGAAATGATTGTTTCATCATGGCTTACTGCCATATCGGACATAACTGCCATGTGTATGACAAAGTCACGATTGCAAATTCGGTGGGCGTCGCGGGGCACGTGACCATCGAAGAACTCGCTAACATTGGCGGAATGTCAGGTATCCACCAATTTTGCCGAATTGGTAAAGTCGCGATGGTGGGCGGATTCACCAAGATCACCCGAGATGTACCTCCGTTCTGCCTTGTAGATGGAGCCGATGAAGAAGTCAGAGACATCAATGCCGTTGGCCTTCGTCGCTTAGGCATTACCCAAGACGAACGATTGGCGCTACACAAGGCATGCAAACTCTTGTTTAAGTCTAAAATTGGCTTGACCAACGCTCTTGAAATAGTTAGAGAGGAAGTCATGCAAACCAAAGAAGTCAAGTATTTGGTTACATTTGAAGAGCGACGATTCAATGGTCGTAACGGTCGCGGCGACCAACGCTGATGCGAATCCTCTTCTCTGCTGGAGAAGCATCCGGAGACCTTTACGCTGCTTCCATCGCTACCGAGCTGCTTAACCTTGACCCTTCACTAAGAATTGGAGGAATCGGTGGAACCCGATTTTCCCAAATTGCCAATGAGCCACTTATCGCTGATTCGAGTAACTGGGGAGCCATGTCGGTCATTAAGTCGATCCGCAAGGGCTTTAGCATCCTTCCCTACTATCGAGCAATCAAGCGAGCATTTCACGTTGGCGAGCCAGGCATTTTTGTTCCCATAGACTTCGGTTTTATGAACCTTAAGCTGTGTCGGGCAGCAAAAGAAGCGGGTTGGAAAGTTGTGTACTTCGTTCCGCCAGGTTCATGGCGTCGAGACCGTCAAGGAGCGGATATCCCGGTCCTCACCGATGCAGTCGTTACTCCGTTTCCGTGGAGCTATGAAATCCTAAAACAGATGGGAGCCAACGTCTATTTCTTTGGACATCCGCTTAAGCAAATCCATAAAGTGCTGATCGAGACCCCATTTGAAAGAAAAGGACTTGCCGTTCTTCCGGGCTCACGGGAAAGCGAACTTGAACAACTGGTGCCAACTCTCAGAGAAACCGTAAAGGATTACCCGGGCAAGATTCAATTGCCAGTTCCTAAAACATTCATTCCCTATCTTGAAAAGAACTGGACTCGAAATCAAGATGACGTCCTTAATGGTGCGGAAACTGGGACAGTTATGAGAGCTTTGCGGACATCGGAAGCGGGCATAGTTTGTAGCGGCACGGCGACTCTCGAAGCCGCCCTATCCAATACTCCCACCGTTGTTGTCTATAAGGTCTCGGACATCGTCATCATGGAGCTTTGGCTTATCCGGTTCAAGCGCCCTCAATTTGCAAGTCAACCAAATATTCTGCTTCAACGCGACGTCGTGCCAGAACTTCTCCAAGAGAACTTCACCGTGGAAAAACTCAAACGCACCTTAGACGAAATCCAAACCGACGCGGTCGCTCAACGTCAACGCTCCGCATTCGCCGAAATCAGCGAGCTTTTGGGTGGAGACGACTGCATCACCAAAACCGCTGAACTGATCCTCTCCCTTTAAGCCGCGACCACTTCTTCCTTGCCTTGATCGACTTCCGGCATGGTAAACGCAAGCAGGATCACGATGATATACAAGAATCCTACGTATTGGAAAATCTGCCGTGGGTCCGGTAATTGTCCGGCAAACAGCGTTCCACCTGCCGTAATGATCCGTCCTGCGTTATAACAGAACCCCGCACCTGTCGTCCGGAGCAACGTCGGAAACAGAAGCGGGAAGTACAGCGGGAACGAGCCAAACACACCTAGCCCAAAGAACGCCGCCGCCGTTACCCAAATCTTGTACTCATCCGACGACCGAGGTGTCGAGAAGCCAATCACAAAGACTAACAACGCACAAGTCAGCAAGATCGCAAAACCTTTCTTATAGCCCAACCATTTGGTGATGAACGCGCTAAACAGGTTCCCGACGATGTTCCAGCACGTGTACATGATCGTCACCCAGAAGACCATATCCTTCATTTCTGCCGGAGACATCCCTTTATTTGCGGGGTGAGTTTGGAAGAGCTGAGGCGTGAAGAACAGAATCGTCCACGCGCCACAAAGGGTAATCGCCGACATGACCAAAACCTTCAAGGTTGTTTTGATAACTTTCGGACCGAACAGAGCAGAAATCGGCGGAGTTGATTCTCGCTCCTTGGCTCCCGCCCACTCCTCAGGCTCGGGAACCGCTTTTCGAATCCAAAGCGTCGCAAACGCGGGCAGCACGCCAACCAAAAACACCATTCTCGGCTCGGCAATCAACTTTGTGGCCAGGGCGGCCATCAACATTCCCGCCATGTAACCGCTTTGCAAGACAGCTCCGCCGTAGTGGCGATACTTTTTATCCAGAGTCTCGGATACCAATGCGGCGCCAGCCGCCCATTCGCCACCAATGCCAAGCGCAGCAAGAAAGCGGAAAATCATGAGATGCCACCACTCGGTAGAAACCGCGGCAAGACCCGTAAAGCAGGCATAAAACAAAATGGTTATTGATAGTGTTTTGGTCCGACCAATTTTGTCGCCAATTCGACCAAAGACCGCCCCGCCGAGAGCCCAACCAACCAAGAAGACCGCTTGAATAATTGCGGCTTTCGTTTTCGTTTCGGCATCAGCCGGAATGCCTTTTTGGTGATGAATCAGTTCACTCACGAACGGCAGAGCAATGAGTCCGTACATGAACCCATCGAGTCCATCGAATGCCCACCCTAACCATGCCGCAAGAAAAGTCTTCCCCTGCTGACCCTTGATCCCCTTTGATCCGGTTGCTTCCATCTGTTGGACAGATTATATACTCCATGTGGAGTGCGCCGAATTTATTCGCGCTTTGTCCTGCGCAATTTATTGCACTGCTAGAGTCTGGTGACAGACATCTTGAACCTACAACGGCGGCTTGAACGTCGCGGAATTCACTGACGGATTATCCTTCTGGTTCCGATAGATCATGTATCCGGTTTTTCCATTGACCGTCCATTCGTTGCCAATAAGCCGCTTATGGTCGGTATCCAAAAAGAATGAAACAAGATGCGTCGTTTCCCCTTGACTCACCTTCATGATGATTTCGTCGACTTTTTCGTCGTGCCATTGCTTTCTGGTTCCCCATTCCTCATCAATTTTAAAGCCCTCGGGAGGATTATTAAACAAGGTCCTTGAAGGGGTATCGAGTAACCAAGTAAAGATAAGTCCACCGCTTACTTCGTAACCGGGCATAGAATTAGCATTTTTGTTGATCGGCTTAGTTCCATCGAACCGACCAACCGTAGTCACATCGACGCCATCACAATAGAAATTTGGAGCGATTTTGTCCTTGCCGTCGGAATCTTTTGAGGGAATCACAACGAGCTTAAACCCCTTTCCTTTCTTGAATTCAAAGTGCTGTTTGTACTTGCCAGGAAAGAGACCTGAACTGTAGTCGTGCTCAATATCGGTCGAGAACGAATCTAATTTTCCGTATCGCGCCAGCGTCTGCATAAAAACATCCTTAGCCGAGACACTCGGAGTTTGGAGCAAGAAGAGTGAAATGATCGAGGTAGTAATCATGAGCCTTAACTACCTAACGACCGGCTAGTACGAAAAGTTGCGCTTTGCTCTTCCTAGTTATCATGCATAACTCGCTTCATCACACCCTCAATTCGATCAATGTACTCTTTACCGACGTCTTGACACTGAGCGTGCTTAAGACTTGGAATCTCCCAGTATTCACCGCCAGAGTCCAGGGCCAACTCTCGCCCTTGTGTCAACGGAATCAACTTATCCCCGCCCGCTTGAATGATCAGAGCCGGCTTCCTATGGTCCCACTTCTTGGCCGTATCGCCGGGATTAACCTCTCCCGGGTTCACGCCGACCATCGCTGACGCAATCCAAACCACAGGACGAAAGATGACCGACCCGCCGGGAAACTTCAAATCGAACCAGTTTCGGGTAGCAGGATCCAAGTGACTAAAAGCGCACTCAGTGACTATTCCGTCTACTCGAGGATGGTCCGATGCCAACCAAGTTGCGGCCCCACCCATCGAGCATCCGACAAGAACCACATGATCGGCTTTTACCGCATCAATGGTCTTTCGAATAAGCTGGGATTCTTTGGGACCAAATCCAAGCTTGTCATCCGGGTTTTCATCGTGCCCCGGCATTGGAAGCAAAACGACATCATATCCACGCTTAACTAACTCCAAGGCAGTCAAAGCAAAAAAGGCTCGATCGGCCTTCAATCCATGTGAAAAAATGAAAACATGTTTTGCCGTGCCTTTTCCAACCGCCGCCGAAGCCCAAGCGGGCACCGTTGGAACAGGTCTCCACGCAACAAGCGGGGATGGACAAACTGGAATTGTAGAGTTCCTTCGCGAGACAACCGCGTAAGCCAAACAAACACAGAGCGCAACATAAAGACCAAAGCCGCCAAATAGGCAGAACTTTAACCTACGAAACCATTTTTTCCGCTGCGTCAACTGCATTGCTCAACAGGCTCGCCACCGTCATCGGTCCAACTCCACCCGGGACCGGCGTGATCGCGCCAGCAACTTCAACAGCGGATTCGAAATGAACGTCCCCAACATCACCACTTTTTCCATCGACTTTGTTATATCCAGCATCAATAACAGTAGCTCCCGGCTTGATCCAATCACCTCGCACCATTTCGGCCCGCCCAACTGCTGCAACCAAAATATCCGCCTCACGACACCGGTCGGCAAGATCAAGTGTCTTCGAATGAGCGATCGTCACCGTTGCATTGCGTTCCAGCAGCATCAATGCCATCGGCTTACCAAGGATGTGGCTTCGACCAATGACAAGGGCTCGCTTACCGGTGCAATCAATCCCGTAGTGATCTAAAATTTTTGTGATTCCCAACGGTGTCGCGCACCGAAACCCCGGAAGTCCGGCCGTCAACCTGCCCAACGACTGTGGAGTAATGCCATCGACATCCTTTTGAGAACCCAACGCCAACAATGCTTCGTTTTCGTCTAAGTGCTTGGGCAATGGGTGCTGCAAAAGCACTCCGTGAACTTTTGAATCGGCATTGAGCTTATAGATCAACTCGATCAACTCTGACTGGGAGGTCTCTTCCGTAATCTCATACGAGTCCCCCGCAATCCCAATCGCTTCGGCCCACTTCTTTTTCATCGCCACATACTTCACCGACGAAGGATCTTGGGCGGCAACGATCACGTCAAGCTTCGGAGTAATCCCTTTCGATCGAAGAGCGTCAACGCGAACCTTCAATTCGGCTCGAAACACTTTTGATAAGGCGAGTCCATCTAAAATCATTTCTTCTCGTCTCTCCGATTTTTCCAAACTCCATACCGAGAAGCAATCTTGCCTTCCTCAGAGTCAGCCTGAACTGTCTCTTCTTCAATAACCGCGACCGGATTCTTGGATATTTTCTCCATCTCACCAAGATCGGGGTCAATTGGCGCAGTCCTCTGGTCGTAATTTGCCTTCTCAGTCTGATTGAGTAGCGTATGCAACACACCGTTCACGAACTTACCGCTCTCGGTGGTTGAATATTTTTTCGCCATCTCAATCGCTTCATTCAACGTCACCGCAGGTGGAATGTAGGGATAGTTCTGTAACTCAAACAACGCCAACCGAAGGATGCTTCGATCAATCAGGGCCAATCGGCTGAATTCATAATCAGGAATAGTGGCCGAAATCGACCGGTCAATCGCGACACGACCTCGCCAAGTGCCCTCAGCAAGCGAAGTTGCAAATTTGAAAACTAACTCAAGGGTTCCTTCGTTTAAGTCAGATGCTCCGGTTAGCCCATCGGATTGCTCGTCATCGCCAAACGAATCCAAAGTTAGGTTTAGTGCGTCGGCAAGCGAACCTTGTCCCAGGTCAGCGGTGTAGAGGGCCCGAAGGGCACACTCTCTCGACATCCTACGCCAGCCAAAGGGACTCAGACCGCTTCACCATCAAGAAACTTCGGAACAAATCCAGTATCAAAGTTGCCCGCAACATAGGATGGAGTCTTAATCAACCTTCTCAGGAACGGAATATTGGTCGAAATACCTTCAACCTCAAACTCGTGCAGTGCGGCTTGCATCTTGGTAACCGCGGTTGCCCGATCCTCGCCCCAAACGATTAGCTTTGCCAACAGTGGATCATAGTACGGCGAAACCACGAATCCGGCATAGCAATGACTCTCCATCCGTACTCCTCGTCCCATCGGGGTTCTCCAGCCCGTTATCGTGCCGGTCGACGGTGAAAAGTCGTTGTCTGGATCCTGAGCCGTAATCCGAACTTCGATAGAATGTCCTTTCAGTTCAATACTCTTCTGGGTAATCGGAAGTCTCTCTCCACTGGTGGTTCGCAACATCAAATGTACAAGATCCAATCCCGTTACCTCTTCCGTCACTGGGTGCTCGACCTGAAGCCTTGTGTTCATCTCTAAGAAGTAAAAGTTGAACTTATCGTCAACCAAGAACTCAACTGTTCCGGCGTTTTGATAGCCAACGCTCTTCGCCACTCGGACGGCCGCCTCTCCCATTTTCTTTCGGACTCGCTCCGGCAATTGGGCAAAAGGAGCTTCCTCAACGATCTTTTGGTGGCGAAGGTTTTGGATCGAACATTCTCGTTCGCCGAGGTAAACCATGTTGCCAAACTGGTCCCCAAAAACTTGAATTTCAACGTGTCGTGGATTTTCCACGAACTTCTCAACCAGCATCTCGCCCGAACCAAATGAAGCTTGTGCCTCTGCAGTTGCGATCTTCCATGCATCGGGCAATTCGTCCGGAGAATTTACTTTTCGTATTCCGCGACCACCACCACCGGCAACTGCTTTGAGCAAGATCGGATAGCCAATCTTCTCCGAAACCTTGAGCGCTTCAATGTCCGACCCTACCGGTCCATCGGAACCAGGAACCACCGGGCACTTAACCGCAATAGCCGCTTTCTTTGCGCTCGCTTTATCGCCCATGGACTCGATCGCAGAAGTTGGCGGGCCGATAAACTTCACTCCAAGTGCGCTCAAGGCAACCGCAAAGTTTGCTCGTTCACTGAAGTAGCCATAGCCGGGGTGAACGGCTTCGGCACCGCTAATCTGAGTCGCCATCAAAACATTGGCAAGATTGAGATAGGAATCGGTGTTTGTTCCGGCTCCAACGCAAATTGCTTCATCCGCAAGCTTCACATGGAGGCTTTCTCGATCGGCCTCAGAATAAATCGCCACACTAAGAACTCCCAGCTCTCGGCAGGCTCGGATCACGCGACAGGCTATTTCACCCCGATTAGCAATAAGAACTTTCTTTAACATTAAAACTTTCCGTGCCCTGGATGTGGACACTTAATCGCACCCGCTTCATCCATTGTATAGGGCTCTTTTCCAACGGGGCAATTCGCAACGCCTTTCGCTCCCGGAATGTCTGCGACGTTGGTGTACTTCGTTTCTTCATCCGTAGCTTTTGCTACCTGAAGGAGCTGTCTGGCTTGACTAATATTGCTTTTGCAGACTTCGTCCTGCGCGGTTGCCTTAGCATTTCCTAAAACCGTTTGACCACGACCGTCAGCCTTTGCGATCGGCTTGGTATCGCCAGTCCCCTTCATCATAATGACAACACAAACGAGAATGATTGCCACAACAATCAAGCTCGCGACCATTGTTTGGCCACGTTCCTTCATTCCGACTCCACGATGGCAATAACTTGACCATACATCACTGGTTCTGAATCCAAAACATTAACTTCGGCAATGCGACCTTGAACGCTGGAAACAATATCATTGGAAATACCAAGGGCGACTACCGCGCCTACAATGTCTCCTACTGAAACTTCCGCTCCAATTTTCATAAGGTCACCTTTGTCTTTGAAGATGCCGACATTGTGACTTTTGATCGACTTTTGATTGGAAATTGCTTCTTCCGCCTTTTGGGCGGCAGTTTGTTTCGGAGCCTGAGCTACTGGCTTTTTGGCTTTTTCATCAAAAACCGCATGAAACTTAGAGTCGCCTAATTCTAGGTCAACTTCATCCATTCCAGTCTTCTTGGCCAAGTTCAACGCGTGGCGGACGAGTGCAAAGTCCAACGGAGCCATGCCAACAGTGTACCAAGCTCAAGCAACAAACCTGAAAAACAGAAACGTGCGAAGAATTCTGCCTCCTAGTATTTTTGCCGAATGGATCAGGACATTGCTGTGGCATTAGGTCAATAGGACATTGGGTGAGCGTAAGCGTTTGTCTTGGAAAAGGGGGAAATCGTGGAAATCAAAGATATCATTCGGAAGGCAAGTGATTTGCCATCAATGCCAGATGTCGCGTTCGAAGTCATTAGGATTGCCGATCAGGCAGAATCGAGCGCGATGAAGGTCGCAAACACACTTTCTAAGGATCCGAGCTTAAGCGCTCGAGTGCTTCGATTGGCAAATTCCGCCTTTTATGGCATGACTCGAGAAGTGAGTTCGGTTCAAGAATCGGTCGTGGTTCTCGGTATGCGAACCACCAAGAGCCTGTCCTTGATCGCTGCAAGTTTCCCTTGGCTCCACGTTGCATTAAAGGGCAAGGGTCTCAAGCCCGAATTGCTCTGGGATCACTGTATTAGCTGCGCTCACGTAAGTAAAGCAATTGCCAACAAAGTGGAAAATGTTGATGCTGAGCAAGCATTCTGTATTGCGCTTCTTCATGATATGGGCACGGTCGCACTCTACTTGACTCTAGAGAATGAATTCAATAAGCTAATTCAAACCGCAAAGACGAGCGAATTGCCATTTGATGAACTCGAACGGAACCTCCTCAGTTTCGACCACGCTGACCTTGGCGCCGCCCTCGCTGATAGCTGGAATCTGCCCAAAATCTATTCTAAGACGATTAAAAATCACCATCGTCCGTCAGAGCAGCCGGAAACGGATATCTTGACTGACATCATCCACGTTGCCGACATGCTGGTTCGAAACCATGGCATTTCCGAAGGGGTTGAAGGAGCATTCTACTTACGTGACGAAGGTGCATTTGAACGAATAGGAATCGAGCAAGAAGTTCTTGACGAATTACTTGCAAGTGCATTGGCGAAGTTGCACGATTCGGACGATGACTGCTATTCAAGTGCGGCTTAACGACTAAATCTGGCAAGACGGAAAGAGTCGATATCCCTACGATTGCAACCCATTGTCAAAAACATCGTATTCTCACTTACATATGAGTGAAAGAAAGATTTTGACCGGCCTAACCGCCGACGCGTTTGTAAGCGATTCAGACAAATGGGCGCTGGATAAGCTTCGCAAGCTTCCGCTTGTGCCTCAGCTTGTTTCTAAGTTCTACGATATCGGCATCGATCGATGGCTTTATTGCTACAACATGAGCAGTTCAATCCGCTGCGGTCCAAATCAATATCCAACCCTCTACAACATCATGAGAGAGTCCGCGAAGGTCATGGACATGCCCGAACCCGAGCTTTATGTCTCAAACAATCCGTTCCCGAATGCCTTTGCCGGCGGTGTAGAAAGGCCATATGTGACCTTAAGATCGTCAATGATCGATACGATGACCGACGAAGAGCTCTTCTTTATCATGGGGCACGAACTCGGACACATTAAAGCCGACCATGTGCTCTATCGCTCAGTGGGTTATCTCCTATTTCCTCTCCTTGAACTGCTCGGAAGGAGGTCAATGGGTGCTTCGGACGTTGCAACTTACGCCCTCTACTTGGCGTTTTTTGAATGGTCAAGGCAAGCGGAGTTCTCATGTGATCGGGCGGGAATGCTCGTTTCGCAAAATCGTAAGGATTCAGTCCGGTCACTAATAAAACTAGCAGCAGGCCCCTCTCGGTTGTCCCATGAGCTCAACGAAGACGCATTCATGGAACAAGCTCGGGCTTATCAGGACGCAGATTCGCTAGATAAACTTGGAAAAATCGTCCTGTTTGCCACCATGGGCAAAACTTTGACCCACCCGATGCCTGTCCATCGAACCCAAGAATTGGAACGATGGATCGAAACCGGGGCTTATGATCGGATTTTGAACGGAGACTTTTCGAAATCTGCCTAGTTATCGCTCGTCGTTCCTAAGACGACGAGTTCGTATGGCAACGACCTATTTGCTGCCTTTTTGTGACTGGCCTGATAGCTAACCGTGGAGAGACTAATTCGAGTCGTGGCCATGACTTCTGAAACTCGGTCAACCGCGGTTTGTTTGATTTCATTCGCAACGGCAGTTCCGTTGACCAATGCAAGTCGAACCTTGCGTTCTAGCACCTTTTCGCTTTTGTCGAGAATTGATGCGTAAATAAAGTAGCCATCTTCGACCTCAAAGATCTCAGAAGTGAGCTTCTTGAACTTAAATCCAACGTAATTGTATATAGCTTTGGGCCCAGTGATCTTGACAAAGTCGCCGTCCTTGACGACATTGAATTTCTGAGATTTGAAATACGGGACAAACTTTTCGGCGGGATGATACTCGTACTCTTTGTCCTGATCTTTTATACGCGCAATTGTCGAAAGTAAGTCAAAGTCCCCAACTTTGGTGAGCGGATGAATTTCAAAAACGTGATCCGGATTAGTCACTGGTCCGTCAATGACGTTGTTACTAAACTGGCGCTGCGAGGTGCCTGGGTGCTCCATCCAGAGTCGCCACACTCCGGCAAAGGATATCAAGTTTCCCGTCCCCTGAGAGTCCTGAAGTAACTGAACGCAATCGGGTACCAATCGAGCATTCATAACCTCAGAAACCATCGGCAATCCGACCTCCGGGCAAGTCGTAACTACATGAATGTCTCCATCGTTCTTAATTGAGTTAACGCTGGGCTGGGCGTGATCAACTTTGAAAGCCCCTTCAAATGTAACGCGGCGACGGTATTTATTAACGAAGTCCTTCCTGATCCAGACCGACATTTCCGCCATAGCTGCAGAAGATGTCGAAATCAGCACTAACAAAACTAATAACTTCGTTGATTTGCGCATAGTATCGCGAGACTACCACCAACTCTGTGGTTTGGGGAGACTCTGCCCGGCTGCCTCGGCAAGCCACAGCGTAGGTGAGGTTCTTTTGGCAACGTAAAGCCTATTTCCGTGTGGTACGGGTACGCAATTTTCCAGAACTTTCAAAAATGAAAGCCCGCTTACCCGTGTAAAAGAACGATAATCCACCTCGTAGACTGGATTGAATATTCTAGAAACTCAGTCCTTGGCATGCGCGAATACGACTGGTGCGGAATTGCATGCACCGGGAATACTGATTTTCGTTCTATGTTCAGGAATGGCGAAAATCGTTTCCCGATGCTAAAAAGACACTGCCCGACATGCCACAGTGTGGGTCAGGTTTTCTTTGGCAAGGTAAAGCCTATTTCCGTGTGGCACGGGTAC
>JAYVHY010000377.1:0-2843 GCA_043770615.1 Armatimonadota bacterium
GCAAGCGCGAAGAGCGCTTGAACGAGGCGTCAACAAAGTCGCCGACGCAGTAAAAGTAACGCTTGGTCCACGCGGACGCAACGTTGTTCTTGATAAGAAGTGGGGAAGCCCATTGATCACCAAGGACGGCGTCACCGTCGCAAAGGAAATCGAGCTCGAAGACCCGTACGAGAACATGGGTGCGCAACTCTGTAAAGAAGTTGCCTCCAAGACCAACGACGTTGCTGGTGACGGAACCACAACGGCAACCGTTCTTGCCCAAGCAATCGTCAACGAAGGTCTCCGATACGTCTCCGCTGGTGGCAACCCAATCGCCCTCAAGCGAGGCATCGATAAAGCAGTCGAGCAAGTCGTCGCATTCATCAAAGAATCGTCACGACCAATCAAGGACAAAGAGCAAGTCGAGTTCGTTGCCACCATCGCAGGAAACGATCCTGAAGTTGGTAAGCACGTTGCCGAAGCTATGGATAAAGTCGGTAAAGACGGCGTTATCACGGTTGAAGAATCAAAAGGACGCGAAACTCTGCTCGAAGTTGTTGAAGGTATGCAGTTCGATCGAGGCTACATCAGCCCTTACTTCGTAACCGATCCAGAAAGAATGGAAGCTGTTCTCGAGAACCCGTTGATCCTTATTCATGAGAAGAAGATCAGCACGGCAGCCGACTTCCTACCTTTCCTCGAAAAGATTGCCGCAACGCGAAGACCGATCATTCTCATTGCAGAAGACATCGAAGGCGATGCACTTGCTACGATCGTTTTGAACAAGATCCGAGGCGTTCTCCAAATCGCAGCCGTTAAGGCTCCTGGCTTTGGCGACCGACGAAAGGCAATGCTCGAAGATATTGCGGTTCTAACCAAGGGAACCTTCATCAGCGAAGACCTCGGCGTCAAGCTTGACAACGTTACCGTTGAAATGCTCGGCACCGCCAAAAAGGTCATCATCACCAAGGAAGACACCACGATTATCGAAGGTGCCGGAACCAAGGCTGATGTCATGGGTCGAATTGATCAAATCAAGCGACAAATGGAGCACACCGACAGCAACTACGACAAGGAAAAGCTTCAAGAGCGACTTGCGAAGTTGAGCGGCGGCGTAGCCGTTATCAAGGTTGGCGCGTCCACCGAAACCGAGTTGAAAGAGAAGAAGCACCGATACGAAGATGCTCTCTCGGCAACCCGAGCTGCGGTTGACGAAGGAATCGTCGCCGGCGGAGGAGCAACCTTGCTTCGAGCCAGTGATAGCCTTTCAACCAAAGGCATGACTACCGACGAAGCAACCGGAGTTGCAATCGTAAAGCGAGCCATCGAAGAGCCACTACGACACATCGCGAAGAACGCTGGTCTGGAAGGATCAGTAATCGTCGAGAAGGTCCGTGCGGCAAAAGACGGCTTCGGTCTGAACGCTTTGACCGGCGAAATCGTCGACATGGTAAAGGCTGGCATCGTTGATCCTGCAAAGGTAACCCGATCCACCATCCAGAACGCAGCATCCATCGCGGCATTGGTCTTGACAACCGAAACTCTCGTTGTCGATAAGCCAGAAGGCAAGAAGGGCGGCGGAATGCCGGGCGGCGGAATGGACGACATGGGCGGAATGGGCGGATACTAAGAAATTAGCCAAGAAGCTGTCAGCTTTCAGCTTTCAGCAGGAAAGAGCCTCGGAAGAAGTTCCGGGGCTTTTCTTTTAGCCAAGAATCTGTCAGCTTTCAGCTATCTGCAGGAAAGAGCCTCGGAAGAAACTCCGGGGCTTTTTGATTTATCTCCCTTGCTCGTCGAGAGGAGCTGCGAAGCAGCCAGCGTCAGATTGGCCATAGATCGAACGGGTGGGAGTGGAGATACCTTGCCGATAACGAAAGCTATTTCTCCTTCAAATACCGCGCTGCTCGCTCTCGAACGTTCGGCATCGGACTCGTCAAATCTTTTTTGATTGTCGATACTCGACCGAAGATCCCATCGGATCAGTCAGTTATAATTCCCTATGCCACTTGCCACGCATGCCTCGCTGACGCTAGCTCGATTCGACTCTTTGCTTGAGCCGCAATCAATAGAAACTCACGATATGCCTGGGACGTTATTCCTGGGTGGTGCTGGCGATATTCGGGCAGGAGCACTCCACCCAGGCTCAATAAATGCCTTCAAATTCGCCATCCTTGGGTTGCATGACAGCGAAGAATCTGCTCGTAGCGCGGTCAAGTCAAGAGGCTCCATTGCTCCGTGGATTAATGATGCGATAGAGGTGTGGAGTGGTGTTCTTGAACCTTTTCGCCACTTCGGTGAGGCAAACTTCATTGATCACGACGAGCCAGGTCCCCAATTTCTCGTGACTGCATCGGAACCTCCGGCAGGCGCTCCTATTCTGATCATGACCAGCGCCGGGTTTGACGTAAGTGAGGGTACGAACATGGACCCTATCCGTGACTTTGGAAGTGGAGTCGCCGCGGTTCGTATCTCGATGACAGGCGTTCCCGGACTTCATTCTCAGCAGACATTCTCCTTTCCTGGGCTATTCGATATCGACGGAATCACCGTGACATTCTGGCGAGACTTTGCTGCGGCGAGGGATTTTGCCTATGGTGCTGGACTCCATCGACAGCTCATGAAGCGACAACGCGACGACGAGTTCGGTGCTAGAACATCGTTCACTCGCTTCGCGGTAATCCATTCCGAAGGAACATGGCACGGCAGCGACCCTTTGGTTTGGTAGGTTTGCGGTTCCCAGAAGAGCATTTCGCGGGTTATTACGATCATCCCCACGGAACAATATTAAATTCCTTACCCGACCGCTCCTCAATGACTTTCACCAATTCTCCGAGTTTTTCATACTCAGCGTCGATCCTAAGCGG
>JAYVHY010000378.1:0-14757 GCA_043770615.1 Armatimonadota bacterium
TACGACTGTCTATACACCTGCTCAAAGCAGTGTTGTTTCTTATCTTGCATCATGAACTCCTCAGATCGTGATTGATTTAGCTGGACTCCCCTGGTCCACATCGATTTTCCGCTATCTATAGTGTCCGCCATGTTTTCCGTATTTTTGCTAGGAATGTTTTTTGAATTGGAATTGATCTGTATGAATTTCGTAAGAGAACAAGGGGAAGGGTTCTGGCGTATCTCCTAATGGCTTAATATTTAAATGGGCTTGATTGAAAATTAGCCCATAGATAAATGAACACTGCGATAAGCCCAGACCAAGGATTCATGGACGACACCATCTCTGGAAAACGAAAAGCAAATATTCTTCTCATCGAAGATGATCCGGCAATTCGACGGATGCTTTGTATCGCGTTTCAAGACTCTGGCCTTAAGGCAATTGAAGCTGGTACGGGACAAGACGGAATCAAAGCAGTCGCAAAGTTTCATCCTGATCTCATTCTTTTGGACATCGGTCTCCCGGATATTTCTGGCCTCGAAGTTGTGCAAAACATTCGGACTTGGTCAAAAATCCCCATCATCATTCTCAGCGCCAATGGACAAGAGCACCTAAAGGTGGAGTGCCTTGAGAGTGGTGCCGACGACTATGTTACAAAGCCATTTGGCGTTGCCGAACTTATGGCAAGAATTCGAGTCGTGTTACGTCGCGAATCTCAAGCCAATAGTAGCGATGAATCGCCAGTCTTCGAATCTGGGTCCCTTCGAGTTGACTTTACGACTCGCGAAGTATTCAACCGGGGAGAGCGAATAAAGTTGACTCCTCTTGAGTATAAATTGCTAATTACTTTGATCAAAAATGCCGGCAAGATTGTGACTCACCGACAGCTCCTTTCGGAAGTTTGGGGTCCCGATTACACCGAAGAATCACAGTATCTCCGTCTTTACATTGGATACCTTCGAAAGAAATTGGAAGACGGCGCTTCGTTTATTTTGAATGAGCCGGGTATTGGATATCGCTTGATCATTACTGACCCTTCGTGAGAGGTCTCGGATTCAATTTTGCCTTTTGAATGACGGAGTTCGTGCAGATCATGGCTCGTTCTCGATTTAAGATTGAAGGAAGCTGTATCCTGAAATAGGAACACATGAGGAGACTTTTAGAATTTAGTTTATGGGAGCTACGGCGTTGGATTCCTTACGCACTCGGAATCCTCCTAGTTGCGATTACCACCATTCTGCGAATGCAAGCTTCGACCTTTTTCGAGGATCGCGGCTCCTTGATGTTCTACACATTGTCAGTCGTCTTCATTGCATTCATTGGCGGCTTCGGACCGGGGATGGTCACCGCAACTCTCAGCGTGATCGTCGCAAAGTACTTGTTCATCCCCGACTACCACTCGATTTCCTTTTCAGATCAAGTGACGCAAGTTGGTGTTTTTAGTACGGCCTTTAATTGGGTCTTGATTTGCATCATCTGTGAACTCCTGCGGGAGGCCGCTCGATCCTATCGAAAGGCAGCAATGGAGCGAGACAGCCAAAGAGATAACTTAACTTTCATTCTTGATGGCATCAGTGATGGCTTTTTTGCCGTCGATGATAGTTGGCGAATCACCCATGCGAATCGGTCAGTGCGGGAACTAGTGGGAGAATATGCGACCGTAGATAGCCAAGTCCTTTGGGATTTCTTTCCTCCTGAGCACGAAGAATTCAAGCACCAGCTAATTGACGCCAAAGCCTCAAACGAAGTCATCACGATGGATGTTCCTCAAAGGGGAGGTGGTTCACGTTGGTTCGAATATCGTGCTTTTCCCGAACAGCAGGGAATGCTGGTTTATATTCAGGACATCACCGAACGTAAAGAGATCCAGGATCGCAATGATCGAATCTTGGCCGACGAGCGTCACGCCCGAGGAGAGGCTGAAAAGGCAAGCCGCCTAAGGGATGAGTTTGTTGCAACGGTGTCACACGAGCTACGTACACCCCTAGTTTCAATTCTTGGATGGTCCGAATTGCTCCAACGACGACAAACAGACGACGATTACTTTAAGGAAGGCTTAGCCGCAATTGAGAGTAGTGCCAAGCAACAGGCAAAGTTGGTTGATGAACTCTTGGATATCAGCCGAATGAGTGCCGGCAAGGTACCCATGAATATGGAGATTGTCCTGTTGTCGGTGGTTATTCAAGAAGCAACGCTCGGCTGTCGATTGGCGGCCAAGAACAAAGCAATCCACTTAGAAATTGATGTGCCTCATCAAGATGTTTTGATACAAGGAGATGCTGGTCGACTACACCAAATTGTCACAAACTTGATTTCAAATGCAGTGAAATTCTGTCGCCGAGATGGTTCGGTAAGGGTTCGGCTCGTGAAGGACGGAGCTTCGGCTATTCTAACGGTTTGTGACGATGGTGAAGGAATCTCCGAAGCATTCCTACCGTTTGTGTTTGATCGGTTTAGACAGGCAAATGCCACTACTACCCGCTCTCAAGGCGGTCTTGGACTTGGATTAACTATTGTTAAGCATCTCGTCGAACTTCACGGTGGAAGTATTTCGGTTGCCAGTGAAGGGCTAGGGAAGGGAACCACATTCACAATTATCCTTCCAATCGCACCCACGATTACTGAACGAGACTATATCAAAACCAACTTGGAACCGTCGTCTCAGCCACTTTCAAAAATCAAAGTCATGGTGGTTGATGACGATGCTGGTACCCGTGATTTGGTCACTTTGATCCTTCAAGAAAGCGGTGCCGAAGTCACTATGGCGTCAGACGCCCTTTCGGCAATGGAATTGCTCGAGAAATTCAGGCCAGATGTGGTGGTCAGCGACATTGGAATGCCGGGAACTGACGGATATCAATTCATTGGAATGATCCGAGACCTGCCAGATGAAAAGTGGCAAACGATGCCTGCGGTGGCACTGACTGCTTTTGCAAGGGAGGCAGATCGACAGCGGGCATTAAACGCGGGATTTCAAGCCCACCTTTCTAAGCCAGTGGAATCATCAGTGCTCGTGCATACCATAAGGCAGCTAATGTTAGACTGAAGGGAAGTACCAACATGCGAACCTGATTAGTAAATACTGGAGCCTTAGACAGGAATCGAACCCGCGACCAGCTGTTTACAAAACAGCTGCTCTACCACTGAGCTACTAAGGCAACCGATATTTATTGTGACACGTTAGGCGCCTTTCTTGGTGCGAACGCGAGTTTTTACAAGCTTAAGTGATCCGTCAGGACCGTAGCCAAGTCGGAATCCGGCGGGAATATTTTTGAGTGCAGCTTCAAGTTCTGGGCTCAACTCAAGGGCTCGACCCTTTCGACCTTTTCGGCTCTTTCGTCCTGGATTAAGTGATTCGAATGCTTCGTCCGCATCCTCTGATCTTGGCATTGGCTTCATTTGCTTACCCTCAATCTTATACAACTCTGAAGATGCAACAAACGAAAGGAACATGTACTTGCCATCGCTTAGCATGCGAACCTTGTGGGGGATGACAAGCTTCTTGACGCCAAACCGAATCGTAAGGAGGCCTTCCTTTTCGTCTGCCTTAAATTTAAGGCTATTCTTAACCTTTTGTACAGTCTTATTCATAATAATTCCAGTGCGATATTCCGCTTCTATCGGATTTTACCCTACTACTTTGACATTGTCTATCAGCCGAGTTGTTCCAAGTCCTGCTGCAACTATTAACGAGCAATTTTGACCAAGCTCGGATACGGGACGCATGGTGTTTCGATCCACCAGGTCAAAGTAGTTCACTTCGAAGGAATGCTGAGACAACAATTTGATGCTATTCTCAACTACTTCAGCTACATTTCCTCCCATTAGGATTTTGCCTTTTGCTTCCAATAGAGTCTGAAAAATGAGTGGAGCAAATTCAAGTTCAGATTCGTTAAGATAGGCATTTCTACTGGACTTTGCCAGTCCGTTTGATTCTCGAATGGTTTCACAAACAATCATGTTTGTCGGAAAATTTAGATCACCAATTAGCTTTCGAATCACGGCACACTGTTGAATATCTTTTTCCCCAAAGTAAGCATTTTGAGGGCCAACTATATTAAACAATTTTGTGACTACCGTAGCAACTCCGTCAAAATGTCCCGGTCGAATCGCACCCTCAAAAAAATCAGAAACTACTGGTACATGAATCAATGTCGTTGAATCACCGTACATTTCGCTGGTATTCGGAGCAAAGACAATATCTGCCCCCGCCCCGGTCGCTAATTCCAAATCCTTTTCGATCGGGCGTGGGTACTTGCTTAGGTCCTCATTTGGACCAAATTGGGTCGGGTTAACAAAAATGCTAACTACCGTTCGGTCGTTTTCAGTTTTGCTTCGCCGAATAAGCGATAAGTGACCTTCGTGGAGTGCTCCCATGGTAGGAACAAACCCCGTCAATATCGATGGATTAGAAGGAAAATCAGCGATTGATCTAATGATCCTCAAAATGCGTTCTCCGATCCGGGAAATGAGCCATTCTTGACGTCTTTCGCATAGTCACTGACTGCCTTGGTCATGTTTTCCCGACCTTGCATATAGAACTTCGTGTGCTTATGTTGTTTCGACGTAAGTCCCAAAATGTCATGCCAAACTTGAATTTCGCCATCGCACTTGATGCCAGCGCCAATACCAATGGTCACGATATCGATATTGTCGGTGATCCGCGCAGCTAGTTCGCCTGGAATCAGTTCCAGAACGATTCCAAAGGCTCCGGCGGATTCAATTGATTTAGCATTTGCAAAGATAATATCTGCATCTTGTCCTTTGCCTTGAACTCGTGCTCCACCGAAATTGTGGATAGATTGCGGTGTAAATCCAACGTGTCCCATCGTTGGTATTCCCGCTTTGACGATGCCACGAATCGCGTCTCTATAATCGCCCTCAAGTTTCACCGCATCAGCCCCTGCTTTCATTAGCTTGATCGAAGATTCGATGGCTTGTTCAGGAGAAACATTGTAGGAGCCAAACGGAAGATCGGCAACTAACAGTGCCCTTTTGCATCCGCGACGGACACAGCGCACATGGTAACAAATGTCTTCTAGTTCGACGGGGATAGTTGTGTCGTGTCCCTGCACCACGTTGCCCAACGAATCTCCGACTAATATGACGTCAACTCCTGCCTCATCAGCGATAAGGGCCGAAGGGAAGTCATAAGCGGTTAGGCAGACGATTTTTTCGCCGGCATCACGCATTCGTTTGAGGCTAGGAGCAGTTACTTTGTCGGACATTGGCAGTTAGAATGTACCTGGACTACCCGCTCAAGGTTGCTCGGAATGCTCGGTCAATCCGGTCCACTGCATCCTCAACGACGTCTTCGGTGATCGTCAGAGGAGGAGTGAGCCTGAAAGTCTTGTTCCGTGTTTCTTTGGTAAGGATGCCGTTCTTTGTCAACTTGCTGCTTAGCTTGTAAGTGTCAATACTGTCGTCAACCTCAAAGCCTATCAGTAGGCCTCTGCCTCGAATTTCGACAATTTGTTCGAACGGAAGATCGTGGAGCTTTGCCATAAGTAAATTGCCCATTCGCTCGCTCTTTCCGGCAAAATCTTCGGTTTCCATGACCGCAAGCGCAGTGATTGCGACTGCAGCACCCAATGGGTTGCCGCCGAATGTACTGCCGTGGTCTCCCGGCTGGAAAACGTCCATAACTTCTTTGGTGCCGACCGCTGCGGAAACTGGCAAGAGCCCGCCACCAAGCGCTTTTCCTACGGCCAATAGGTCGGGTTTTGAATCCTCGTATTGCCAGGCGAACCTTTTTCCAGTTCGGCAAAAGCCGGTTTGAACTTCGTCCCAAATGAGGAGAACATTGTTTTCGGTACATACCTGGCGCAGCTGAGCCATGTAACCGTCCGGGGGAATAATAATGCCGCCTTCAGCCTGGATTGGCTCGCCAAGGATCGCTGCTGTGTTTGGCGTTATTGCTGCCTTTACTGCTTCAATATCACCGTAAGGGACAACCTTAAATCCAGGGGTAAATGGACCAAATCCAGCTTTGTATGCCGGCTCAGTAGAAAAGCCAACGATTGTCGTCGTCCGACCGTGAAAATTGTCCTGGAATACAATGATTTCGGCTTGATCATTCGGGACTCCTTTGACCGTATAAGCCCACTTCCGCGCAAGCTTGATGCACGTCTCGTTTGCTTCCGCACCACTGTTCATCGGACAGACCATTTGCAGGTCGCTATAGTCCGCCAGAGCCTTGCAAAACAAGCCGACCTCAGCACTGTAAAAAGCGCGAGAAACTACCGCTACTTGGTCGAGCTGATCCTTCAGTGCCTGCACAATCGTTGGATTGAGGTGCCCATGTGCGGTTGCAGAGTAAGTGCCAATAAAGTCGAGATACTCGTTACCACTTTCGTCCCAAACCCGAATTCCATCGCCCCGCATCAGGTTGATCGGTAGGGGCTTGTAGTTGTGAGTTGAGTAACTATGAAAGAGCTCTTGAACTTGAGCAAGGCTCAAATCCTCTGCAAGGTGCCGAAACCCTTTCGTAAGAACATCTTGCCAAAAAGTAGTTGTTGAACTCATACGAAGAGTATACGGGCGATCATCGACCGATTGTAACCCCAACTTCGACAGCTGAACACTCAAGTACCGTGCTTCACCGACCTGTGTGAAGCCGAGAGTTTAAACGTAGCCTCCTAGGACGTCAAAAACGCGCTTACTTCCTTTGCGTGACCGATCGGCTTAACCTTTTCGTAAATCTTGACAATGATTCCGCTCTCGTCAAGAACATATGTGGTTCGATCCGTTCCCATATATTTCTTGCCCATGAATGACTTTTCGTTCCAAAGTCCACACGCTTGAATCAGCTCTTTTTCCGTATCGGCAAGCAGTGGGAAGTGCAAATTATGTTTGTCGGCAAACTTTCGGTGCTTCTTTGAGTTGTCCGGCGACACTCCGAACACCTTTACCCCCGGAATATCTTCAAGGTGATTTTGGAAATCACATGCCTCAAGCGTGCAACCAGGAGTATCGTCCTTCGGATAAAAGTAGATAACCGACTTTGAACCCTTAAGCTCGGATGAGGAAATTGTTTTTCCATCTTGATCAGGAAGGGAAAAATCAGGAAAAGGTGAGCCAACGGTAAGCATGTTCGATTCTACGCTTTTATTGAAGCATCCATCATCAATGCTTGAAGCAAATCAATTCTCAAAACAACACCAGCAAGCTTTCCCATATCCGTAATCGGAAGAATGGTGGTTCCGCTCGCCAACATAAGGTGTAGCGCGTCGGAGATTTCTTGGTTCACGTCGGCAGTCGTTGGATCTTTGCTAGCAAAGATGATCGCAGGCTCACCGCTCATCGTGATGACACTATCCCTTCGGGTAGCTTCTCGGCATATATCGCCTTCAGTGATAACAGCAATCGGCTTTAGATCTGGGTTTACAATGACTAAAGCAGGGAACTGATAAATGTCCATCTTGTCCACCGCTTCGCGCACCGTGCTGAATTCCGTCAGAGTCGGAATATGGGCATGGAGCACTTCGCGCAGAATCACAGTGATAGTTTGACGCATTTGGCGTCATAATCGCCTTATCATGCAGTTTGATGTTGCCTTATTGGGGGGGACCGGAATTGGCTCCCGTTTGGTGGCTTTGGGTGGTAAACCAGTCCATATCCCAACTCCTCACGGCACAGTTCGAGGTCGCCATCTTGAGTATCAAGGAGCTAATCTGCTCCTTTTGAGCCGGCACTCTGCGGGTCACAAGGTTCCCCCGCACAAAGTGAACTATGTAGGAATGGCAACCGCATTGCGACAACTTGGGGTCAAGTATTGCTTAGCCTCTGCCGCAGTCGGAAGCCTAAGAAGAGATTGGGGGCCGGGCACGTTGGTAGCTTGTTCAGACTTCTTTGACTTTACCGGCCGATTTGCAACGATGTATGACACGACCGTTGTCCATACCGACTTCACAAACCCATTTGCCGAGAGCGTTCGCGGAGCGCTGTTGGCAACTGCTGCGATTGAGAACCTGGATATAGAACCAAAAGGAGTGTACTTAGGTGGAAATGGGCCGCGATACGAGACGCCCGGAGAAATCCTTTACTATGCGAGCATCAAAGCTGATCTGGTTGGCATGACAGCTTCTAGTGAGGCGATTGTGATGCGAGAAGCAGGGGTGGACTATGGTTGTCTTGCGGTGGTAACGAACCTTGCGGCCGGAATTTCGGATCTGCAGCTGAGCCACCAAGAAGTCGAAGATGAGATGAACCGTTCCGGTGAAAAAGCGGTAAAACTCATGCTTGGAACCGCTCTCAAGCTGAAGTAACCATGAGTATTTCTCGCCGAACCTTTACTCTGATGCTGGCGATGACGCCTGGAGTCGGCGGTCGCTCTGTAGTCAAGATATTGGCAAGAAACGACTTACTCAGTCGAAGTCCAGAAGAATTTCTTAGGCTCAGCCTCGAATCATATGTTGAAGAGTACGGCCTCTTGAGGAAGGCGGCTGAATACTTGACCCAGCATCGCGAAACACTTCGAAGCGAGGTTGAACCACTTGAAACTCGGTTAGAAACGCTAGGAGTTCGATGGTCGGTGATCACCGATGCCGGCTATCCAGAGATGCTCGAGCAGTTTGATCCAAATCCTCCGGCTATGGTTTTCTTGTATGGAAACACAAAACTCCTCGCTTCGAAAACATTCTCAGTTCTGTCTTCACGAAATGCCTCAGAGCACGAGTTAATGGAGATTGAACGACTGACCGAACAAGGTGTGTTGAATGGGGAGGTTCTTGTGACCGGCCACGATAAACCCGAATATCAAAGGTCTGCAGTTGTCCCATTGCGATGGGGAGCGCCGAGGGTTCTTTGTCTTGATCGTGGTCTATTCCAAGTTCTGGGCGACGACCTTCGCAACGAAGCGTTTAGAATGGCTCGTTTGTGGCGATACGAATTTGACCCTTCCAGCGATCTAGTAGTGTCTCCCTTCCGACCAGAAGCAGGCATGATTGGAGTGAACAACCAGGTGCGAGATAGAATCGTAGTTGGACTCTCCAAGCGAATCGACTTCGTGAAAGTAGCTCCCGGCGGAAATATGGAAAAGCTTGCCAAAATGGCGAGAAAAGCCGGTCGAATGGTTTCGTTACCGAACTAATTCTTCAATCGGAGAAGTTCGCTCTTCATACGTATGCTGAGTGCAAAGGATATGCATCGCTCCTGGCGCGACGCACCACATTGGCTCTCGTGCGCCAATGTAGCACATGTAAACCATCGACCCTTGCTTCGTCTTGGCCCAACGATTAATCCCGCAACCCGAATGAAGAATGACGAACGCTCCTGGATGGATGAACTCTTCATCCGTAAAGGCATAAATCGCATCCAGAGCGTAATGTGAGAGGTATGCCTCGGACATAATCACATGCCCCCGAAGCCTCATTCTCATTGAGGAATGATTTTGGAGAAGAACAAATTCTTCTAGTGATTGATCCGATCTTTGTATGCCTACTATCCGTAGCATGGCCACCTCTACATTGTTCGGGACGCGTACAATCTTTAAAAAGATTCAGGAAACTTCAATTTTTAATGAATTGAGGATTTTCCGCAGGGTTTTTGAGGCCGTCTCGGTTTCTTTTGCGCCAATTTTCCCATCAAGTTCTGACTCTATTCGCTTCATTTCGGCGAGAACGGCTTTGACCTTTTTGTGACCAGCTGGGGTGAGCTCAAGATTCACGGCGCGGGAATCAACGTCAGATGGTCTTCTGGTTACAAATCCATTTTTTTCTAGACTGGTAATTGCTTCGCTAATCGTTGCCCGGGACAATCCCAGCCGCTTTCCTATTTGAGCTTGGGTTTCTCGACCGTCTGCTGCCCAAATTGCACTAAGAAGATCGAAGGATGCTGATGTAAGTCCCTGGGCAAGGATCGCCGGTCGCATCGCCTGGGCAACAAAGTCGTTGACTTGGCATGCTAACCCTATGAGGCTTTCGATTGAGGACATCAGATTATGAGAATCTCCAGCAGAATTGCTACGATACGCAACTGTTCATTATAGCTTCGGCTACCGAACGGTTTGCAAGCGTTTTGTTGCTAGCTTTTCCCCACTGTCTAAGATATACTAGGTACCTACATTATCAATCCCTTGGTCAGGGAGGCACAAAAATGAAACTCAAGTACGAAGATTCTTATCTCTATCGTCTGCGGCATTCGGCCGCGCACCTGATGGCTCAGGCCGTTACTGAGCTCTACCCTGGCGCAAAACTCAGCATCGGACCTCCAATTGAGAACGGCTTTTACTACGATATCGAATTCCTAACGCCGCTAAAAGAAGAAGAGCTTGAGAGGATTGAGAAGCGAATGAAGGATCTGGCTAAGCTAGACCAACGCATCGAACGAACCGAAGTTTCCCGAGAAGAAGCAAAAGCATTGATTCTGGATGCGAGTATCCCTGGAATGGGTGCCGATGTGGCGGAATACAAACTCCAACTCCTTGACGCAATTCCTCAAGGCGAAGCCATTTCGTTTTTTGAGCAAAAGCGAATGGATCGCGACGGGGTCCAGCACCGATTTCTTGATCTTTGCCGGGGTCCGCATGTTGACACAACGAAGGAAATCAAGGCATTTAAGCTAACGTCATTGGCCGGTGCCTATTGGCGCGGCGATGTCAAGAACAAGCAGTTAACTCGAATCTATGGAACCGCCTTCGAGACCAAAGAAGAACTAGAAGAGCACTTAGCCCACATCGAAGAAGCCAAAAAACGCGACCACCGAATCTTGGGGCGAGAGCTTGGACTTTTCATGTTCAGCGCCCGAGTTGGCACCGGACTACCTCTTTGGCTTCCAAAAGGCGCCCAGCTACGCATGACGTTGTCAGACTTCATGAATCACGAGCAGATGCGCCGGGGCTATCAGCCGGTCGTCACTCCTCACCTTGGCAACGCCAAGTTGTGGGAGACTTCTGGACACATCATTAACTATAAGGAAAAGATGTTCCCGTTCATGGAAGACGAAGAGAAGGAGACATTCATTCTCAAGCCGATGAACTGTCCGTTCCACATTGAGATCTACCGATCTCAAATGCGCTCCTACCGCGACCTGCCGGTTCGTTACTGCGAAATGGGCACGGTTTACCGTTATGAGCAAAGCGGCGAGGTGACGGGCATTCTGAGGGCAAGAGGCTTTACTCAAGACGATGCTCACCTGTTTGTCCGACCTGATCAACTGTTGGAAGAGTTTACAAACGTTGTCGACCTCATGCAAGCGGTTCTCAAGAAGCTTGGACTTACGAACTATCGAGCACGAGTAGGAACCAAAGATCCGACTTCAGATAAGTACATTGGCGATGACGAGAATTGGAAGTTGGCTACCGAAGCCATCCTTAAGGCTTGTGACGACAAGGGCTTGGAATATGAAGTATCGCCCGGAGATGCCGCGTTCTACGGTCCAAAGCTGGACATGATCATCAAGGACGCCCTTGGTCGCGATTGGCAGATGGGAACCGTCCAAGTTGACTATAATTTGCCGGAACGGTTTGAGCTTGAATACATTGGCGAAGACAGCAAACCACATCGACCAGTCATGATCCACCGAGCGCCATTTGGTTCGCTTGAACGAATGATCGGATTGCTCACCGAGCAATTTGCCGGTGCCTTTCCGTTTTGGCTCGCTCCAGTTCAGGTCGCAATTTTAGCAATCGCAGATCGGCACAATGATTACGCCACCGAGCTATCGCTGAAACTAAGAGACGACTTTGGAATGCGTGTCGAAGTAGACGACCGACGGGAGACCTTAGGCAAGAAGATTCGCGAGACCCAGCTTCAGAAAGTGCCATTCATGCTTATCGTAGGTGACAAAGATATTGAAAATAATACAGTCGGAGTTAGGTGTCGTGAAAAAGGCGACCTTGGTGTGATGACGTTGGACCAATTTGTCACTCTTTCGAGCACCGAATGATTACAACTGAATCAATGGGTGCTCACAAAGAAACCTTCGATTCACACTATTTCTTGCAAATCTCGGGGGCGAACAAGACGCTGAGACCTAAAATCACAGGATGTGGTATGTGAACCATTGGCTTATCATTCTGTTTCGCACTTGTGGAAAGTTGAGCCAGGGGACTAGGATCATTTGGCTCCGTAGTGTATATTCTGTTAAGAAATGCACCGAATTCACAAAAGCTTAACCGCGATGGCAGCCGTTGCCTTAATTTTCGTAGGATGTTCGCAACCAAAAGCCACCATGCCTCTCTTTGACGCGGCTCGAGACGGGAATGTTGAACAGGTATCCGCAAATATCCGTGCAGGGTCCGATGTTAATGCTAGAGGAGCAACCAACCGAACTATTTTGATGATCGCAATTGTAGGTGCGAACAAAGAAATAATCGATATGATCATGGCCAAGAAGCCCGATGTGAAAGCAACTGATGAACGAGGGTGGACAGCTCTGCATTTGGCGGCGGCGAATAACATGCCCGACCTGGCCGAAGAGCTTTTGAAGCGAGGGGCCGACATCAATGCCAGAAACAGTGACAAGACTTCACCTTATCATATGGCTTTGCTCTATCGAAACAACCAAGTAGCTTTGATGCTCAAGGCAAAAGGATGTGACCTCAAGACTTACGCACTAAAGGCTGAACCACGTACCAGCGGTGCTGGTGGATAGTTAGCGAAACATAACAAAAAAATGGCCGAAATTCACATGTGAATTTCGGCCATTTTGCTTTCTAAGAGTTCCTATTCAGGAACTGCAGTCGTTCCTCGACCACCAGGTTCTTTTGAAGAATTTACCGTCACGTTTGACTTAACTTCACCTGGAGACCCGCATCCCAGGAGTACGCCTCCTAGGATGAAACAGATCAACAGCAGACTTAACTTAGAAACCACAGGTTTCTGCCCGTGCAGTTCCAGCTACGCCAGCTGGGTAGTTGAATGTGCTGTCTGGTCGGAAGAAGCTAGTGTAATACAAGCCTGTTCCACCAATTCGGCATCGATTAATCAACTGAGGTCGCCAAGTTGAAGAGATTGAATGGAATGGCTGACCAACTGATCCTTGCATGGTACCAATCGCAAGCTTCATAATCTTAGCCGAAGTATCGGTTGCAACATAGACCATGTTATTGCCGTAGCAATTGACTGGAACGTCATTGAATGGTTGTAGGAAGTATCCGTCACCAGATGCATTGCCAAGGCTTCCACCAACTTGGGCTTCAGCATTAGGGTTGAACCGACAAGCTGGAGCTTCGTTTCCAACCATTGGGGCGCTACATCGAAGTGCAGGATTCGACAAGAGAAGACCCTTAAGGTTTGACTTGTAGTGTCCTTGCCAGATCAAAGGAGTCTTTGAAACTTCGGTAACTGCGGTTCCACTATAGGTGCTCAACAAACCGTTCATTGTGAATGACATTTCAGCAGGCTTCTTGACTGCCGTGTTGTATCCGGGTGACGTGTAACCTGAAACGATGGTTACTGGCATGCCAGTAGCACCCAACAATTCGTTGTTCTTTCGGTAGGCGTACGTTGAGTTCGCCCATTGATTGTTGTCGGCAATTTCCCAAGCTGGGAAGCCTTCCCAACCAGCAGGAACTCCAATACCGTAGTTCCAAAGAACTGGGTATGCGTTAGTTGTGTCAATCGAGTAAGCACAAGGGAATGTGTCATCGTTGTCAGCCGTGTAAATCATGATACAAGTACCATTTTGCTTTACGTTGCTGAGGGCGCTTGTTTTCTTTGCAGCTTCTTTAGCTTGCGCAAAAACAGGGAAGAGGATGGCTGCAAGGATTGCAATAATTGCAATAACAACGAGCAACTCAATTAGAGTAAATGCACGATTTCGCATAGGAATAATCTCCCACTCTCCAAATTTCCATCGAAAAATGGACGAATGTTAGAAATATTATAACGAAAAAGTTGGCTTTAGACAAGCAGAAATTCGAATTTGCATTAAATTTGAGTCGATTGGACTGGTATCCGAACCAAAATCAGCTATATCAGGTCATAAAATCTGGGTCTAAGCGCAATAATCTTGGTGTTTTTGCTGGTTGGATGTACCCGATTTGTCAATAATATCCCGAATTTGTTCGCCGCAGGATCACACCAGATCGAAGTTCCGGTATATCCCGTGTGCCCAAATGAAGTTGAACCGAACTTTTCTCCAGCTGAAGATCCACTTGGAGACTTGGTATCCCAACCTAAAGCCCGACTACTTTTCGGAGATTGCCGTGTCACAAATGTATCCCAAACCACCGGATTTATAATTTCACCAGTACGAGACATCATGACGGTTAAGAACTGGGCCAGATCGCCGATAGTAGAAAACAGTCCTGCGTGACCCGCAACCCCGCCAAGAACGGTCGCCGCTGGGTCGTGACCTTCACCTTGTATATAGAGAGGGTTTTCGCCTAACAGACGTTCTGAGCCGGTTCGCCCAAATCGATTCATTCTTAGTTCGGTACGCCAAGGTTCGATTTCCTCAGTAGGAGCACATTGGCAACGGGTCACTTCGTGAATGGCAGTTGACACTCCATCTCGAACATAGCCGGTTCGATACATTGCTAACGGCTCGAACACGCGATGACGCAAAAAGTCATCCATTCGTTGTCCAGAAATTCGTGTAATTGCCTCGGCAACAAGAATCATGCTGAGATCACTATAGATCGTGTCCGATCCAGTTTCATAAGTTAACTTCTCGTTATATATGGCGTCCATTACTGCTGCTGCAGTCTGGTATTGCAAATGATAAGGTCTAAAAGCAACGAGCCCTGAATCATGGACCAGTAAGTTCCGAAAAGTCACCCGGTCCTTCCCATTGCCTCCGAACTCAGGAATCACAGAACAAACCGGTTCATCA
>JAYVHY010000379.1:0-32563 GCA_043770615.1 Armatimonadota bacterium
CGTACTTGGTCCCTTCGACGAATCTGTTAAGCCTGTGCGAGTGGTAGTGGAGTTCAGGATGCTTCCATCAAGAGGTGGGGATCTCGATAATCTTGCCAAGCCGGTATTGGATACGCTCTTTCGACAGTCACGTAAGTCAACTCATCCAGTTGCATGTATTTTTCAATGCGATGATTGCCACTTGAATGAATTGCTCCTTCGGCGTACTGAAGTCTCTTCACCGGCAGAAGAGGGCGCTACAATTACGATCGAGTTTGCCAACAGGTGAAATGGAAGAAACAATTGACCCACTATCCTTTCAATTTTACGAATTGGCTATTCGAAGACCCTCAAGACTGAACAAAAAGTTGCAAAACGCGACCTGACATCTCTAACTTTGGTGGAGATTCCTGGACGCGTTTCGCAACCTTGCCGAAAATGCGGTGCATTTTGAGACCCTCTTAAATCGGTCAAAATACTATCTGTGAGCACGGAAATCTCCCTCGAATCAAAGGACGGCAATAAAATCCTCAAAGTCAACGGCGTATTGTTTGAGGGATTCACTATTATTAAGGAATTTCCACCTGGTGCAAACGGAAGAGTTTTCTTGGTGCAAAACAGTGCCCTCTTGAGAAAAGAGGTAATCAAGGTTTAGCTAAAGTTACGTCAGGTTGATTCACGCGACAAACTAGAACAGGGACTTGCAGAATCACAGAAACTTGCTCAAGCTGCCGGGGAATTTGCCGTCTCAATTTATTCGTTTCGAGACGTTAAAAATGTTCCCGTAGCAAACTTGGAATACATAGACGGCGAAACACTTAAGTCTTTTCTCAGTAAAAATCCGACAAAAGCCCAAAGATTCAATGTAGCCTGGCAATACCTCGCCGCCATGGAGGCAACAAGTGGAAAAGCATTCGCTCATGGGGACCCGCATCAATCTAACGTCCTTGTATTTCTCGATGCGACGGACAAATATCACCCTAGACACCGAATCAAAATGTGCGACTTCGGAACATCAAAGTTTGCCGGACAGGAATTTTCCACTAAAAGGCATTGGCGGATTGTCAGAGAAACCTTCTCTGCAATTTGCGAGGGCTTCGATTGCACGGAATACGCAGAGCAATGGTTAACAGACAATTTGCCAGGACATTTCACGCGAACATCTGAAATGTCGGAAACGTTAACCGACAAGGAGTTCGCTCAATGTGTATTGGCTCCGTACCGCGATTATCTGGAGTTCTTTGAAGTTGAGCTTCGAAAGGAGGCAAGCAACCCATCGTAGCTTAAATTTGTCCTTATACGCACTTTGAGATACTTTAAGTTATGTCGTCAACGACTTTGGAATAACTGGACCTTGCTTCGTGCGTGCGGTCTACTGAACTACGCGAGATAGCATAATAAACTGGTCTCAGAAGAATTCCGAAAATCAAATCCGGCCAGTATAAGACCAATATTTATCACGGTTGTAAGGTCCACTCTGTCTGGAATGGTGACCCAATAATGTGGACGCCGTTAACGACCCTTACTGGTATCAGGCTTATGAGAATCCATACTTTGCCCCTCAGCCAACTTCTCCTTAAGTCGTCTTGCCAATTGATCGAGGTCAATTGTGGGACTCAAACCTGCGTCTCCTTTCTTACCTGCCTGACCCGTTTTTCCTTCAGGGCCGCGTAGCGTCTTCGTAAGTTCCGCGTCCCCTCGAAGTGACTGGGTAAAGTCCTTCACAGGGTCAGAAACCGCTTGACTCCCGATTCCATAGCAAAATAAACCGCTTGCCACAAAAAGAGCGCTGAAGACAAAGAATCGAGCTGCTTTATAGAGGTTGACGAGATAACGTGTTCCGTCATCAGTCACCATCTTTGAGTCATGGTAGGCTTCAGCAAGCGTGATTTTGAGTTGAATTGAATCCAATTCGACAGTTTCTTTGTCAAGAAAGATTTCTTGTCCAGTCCTTACATCAAAGAAAAGTAAAAGCAATAGGATCGCATGGACAAGAAGATAGATGGCAACTCCTATCAAAACCTTGATGTAAATCGATGGGTAGCCAATGCCTTTTGGAAGAACATATCCAACCAAGGCAAGGAAAAGCGATGCAAGCGTTAAGAGTGACTTACATTTGTCAATCACATACGCTCTGCGCTCACTAGACGAATCATAAGTATTTTTAGCCGCAGACAAGACTTCGTCAGCATCCTGTGCTCCACTGAAATCAGCCTTCGGATGATCTTCTTGGTACGCGCGCTTGACATCATCTAACGTAGGCTCGATTCCGAGAATTCGGATCGAAACGTAAGCAAACCAATGTCCGATTGCCTCTCGTCGAAGGTACGCACGATCAAGGATAGCTGTCAGCCAACTTGCGAATAGGCATAAAATCAGAGTATTCTTTGGTGCGTTCTTTGGTTCCAAGCCCCTTCTCTTAAGGCCATCTCGAAGGCGTTGCAGAAGTCCAACCCTGAACTTAGTCAACTTTTTCATTTCTTAATAACCTCCAAAAGACCGAATAAAGGAACTTGCGATGTCGAAATCCCAGGAGATGTCCTGCCAAGCCCATTGGCCGTTTGGGTTGACTTCAAAAAAAATCCATTCGCCTTCAGTGGAAAGTGCCATATCAATTGCTCCAAATCGTAATCCATATTGCTTCATCATCAGCCGAAGTTTTTCCTCGATCTGTTGGGGAAGGTCGATGGCTCTGGCAGTGACATCATCCATATTATTCCTCCGTATATCGCATCGCTGAACCCCGCCGTCATCGAGTGCTAACAATTCGGACGTGTGAAATTCCCCATCGACAAACGTGATTCGATAATCTGCCTTCTTGGCAATGCATTGCTGAAAAAATGTTGGGCATTGGGCAAGATCATCAAGTTTGATCAGGTCCGACCACGAAATTTGGTTTGTATAGATTAGCGCATCCTTTTTGTTTGCATATTCAACATATCCCTGATAAAGTGGCTTTGTGATCACCTGACCATGGTGGCTCTCAAAAAAATCTCGCAAAGCCTGGGGATCTTGCGTTACAAGAGTGTCGGGAACCTGGAGCCCCAGGGCATTTGCTGAGGTCAATTGTTCCAGCTTGTTTGATGCCCTGTAATTTGAAGCTGGGTGGTTCATCCAGAGATCGATGGGGACATGAGCAAAGAATCCGTCAATAGCAGCACCCCATTCACTTAGCGCAAACTTTTCTTCTCCAGGTTCAGAGTACCGGTCATCTTTTAGAGCCTCGGGTCTTCTATACCAGATGTTTGAAATGTCTCCAGGTAAAAATTCCGTTCCCCGATAAAATAGCTTCGGTTTTGAAACCGAGTAAGCAAACGTGACATCGCTCAACAAAGTGTCGGTATCAATTCGGACGTATCGAATGCTCTTGCCTTCCAGTCTGGAAGCTAGATAGTCAGCTGTAGCGTCACCGGCACTTGTTAGGATCAGCAGCACTTGGAATCACGCGAGTAGATTGGCTCGGGCGATCTGAATCATCAGTTTCCCCTGCCACTTTTGTAGATGTTTGTGTTGCGAGTCTAATCCGAGAGTCTTTATCTGGTTTCTGCTCGCAAAACGGAATCAATTGGAGTTGAGAGGCCGGTCGAACAGGGTCGCCATTTTCTTTAGCCACTTCAGTAAGCGTCCGAGTAGGTCGAGGCTTTCCTGTCTTTATTGTATTGTTGGAACCCTGTCCTGCCCATATTGAACCATATTGCCTGTCGGTGTCGTTCTGCTCTGCTGCCACGCGAGTGACCGTTTGAGTGGCCATTTGAGGGGCAATTCGCGACCTGGCGGATGGTTTGGGAATAACCTCTTCGTCCTTGCGATTTGGATCACGATCATCTTGTTCGGCATGAACGAACGTCGAGGTTTGTGTGGCTGCATTTGAACCGGCTTCATCTGGTAAGCACGTTTCTCGAAATCTTAGTAAGTACGCCATTGATTTACCTAGGCAACGCGTAAGCGCGTCAGACTTTTCTCGCAGAATACCTTACCAATTAATTGTTAGAAATTCCGGTCCTGGATCGACAATTGCTTGTAGTAGCGTGTCATGTTTCGTCGGCCGAAGTTCGCTCAACAAGAATGTGAAGAGTGTATTCAAAGAATGATTTCTCGTAAGATCAGATTTGATGAGTGTTCCACAGTCCCGTTATGAATATTTGGTTCAGTCACTCGACTCGAAGTCTCTGTCTCAGTTAGAGCTCAATCGAATGGGTGAGCAGGGATGGTTGTTGGTAGCCACTATCCCCACTGTCGTTTTCGTGCGAGCAACGCGAGAAATTTTGCCTGATCGAAAGGATCGGCCCATGCTTTATACAATTAACCAGGCGAGCAAAGAGTTGGGGATCAGCAGGACGAAAAAATACCAATTGATTTATAGCGGAAAATTGGAAGTCGTGCGATTCGGCAGATCAATCAGAATTCCGGCAAGCGAGCTCACAAGAGTCAGCTTGCCGGAATAGATCAGAGCCAGCCGAAACCAGGTGTCACTACTTGACTTCCGACTCGACCAACGAAGAATCGTCGTCATTCTAATCAGTGGCTTTTTTTGAGAGAACCTGACCTAAGTACGCGTCCAATTCGATCGCTGGAACTGTTCCTAGTGCTTGCAATCTATGGAGCAACCTGAGAACAAAAAAGACTAACGACACGTCGTTGTCGACAGCATTGATACTTTCATCGGCCCCCGACTCAAATTCGAACGATCCGCAACGGACGCAGCATCCCAAGTCTAACTCGTTCCCGTCTGGAAGCCCGTGAATCGCTGACTTGAAGCTTTCCCCGAACGGTTCTTGCCAGGTACTTTCCAATGTCAGCAAGCCACCCAAGATACGAAAGGGCGGCTTTGGATCAATAATTCGTCCACCGGCATGGACGATGTGCGCGTTCGTACGCTTCAGTACCCTTACACTTGCAGCTTTTTTACCGGCGTATTCAATGTGCTCCTTTGTTAACTCTTGTTTGACTTCGAAAACAGCGTAGACACTCTCGGCCGGGACGTATTTCGTACCATTGTGATTCATCAAGAACGGACAATATTGTCTATCAAAGATCACCACATCAATCTGATCGCTCACCGAACCTTCGTGATCCACAACAAAGGCCTTCTCAGCCTGATAGCGTAAAGGTAAATAGGTTTGGAGAGTTTCAACCCAACGCAATTCCGAAGCATCACCTTTGGCAGTAGGGTGACCTACATTTCTACGGCTAACCCCCAAAGACGCGCTGAGTTCATCTTGAAGGTCGAGAAATAGATCGCGAAGGTTAACCTTGTTAGCCATTGTTGCCACCTCTACTTATTCCAAAAGGAGGAGTAGCGGCAATGCTGCTGGCAATTTTATTAGCCCTTTCGAAGGTGATTGCCTTGTCGGGAAATGCGTCGAGCAATATCTCGGGAAGCAGTCGGTTCGTGAGATCTGAGTAGGTAAGGCCGTATCCAAGTCCTTTCCTTTCTCCGGTAGCATTTGCGAGCCGCCGGAATTGATCATTCGTGAAGCCGATGTCAGCGAGCCCAATTGAAATGACGTTAAGCCTCTGTTCTTCAGTTGGTCGATGAAACTCGAAAATACCTGCCGCACGTCGCTTTACCGCAGGATCGAGTGCATCAGACCGGTTAGTACACATAACAACTAGAACAGGTGCGTCCGCAGAAGCCAATTCGTCGATGCCTCTAATCAGCGCATTTACTCCGGCTCGATCTTCATGGTGCATTTGAGCAAACTCTCGAGACTGAGCAATGGCATCAGCTTCGTCGATCAACAGTACAACACCAATTGACGACGAGCCTTCTCGCGATCGGGCACTAGCAACAAACGATTTTATTTCCGCAAAGGCCGCTGAGATAAGAGCTGTCATCTCGCCAACGGCGCCAGTGCCTCGAGTACTTAGGCTCAGGGAATAGAGATAAATGGCACGATTACTTTGCCTGGCAATACGGTCTCCAAAACTCTTCGCGAGAGCAGTTTTACCGGTCCCAACATCTCCCGCAAAGACGAAGAGCGGGGACCTTCCCTTAAACATCTGCGTAAGTTGGATTGACTGCTTGTAGAACCGTTTACTCCATGCATCAAGAACGCTGGGGTCAAGAATCATCGAACCTTCCTTTTGCAACCGCTCCTTTAGTGAGTTCAGGCCGATTAATCCATCGTACACTCGTTTTGAAGCAGGGTCGGGAAACTCAACCACTTGACTGAATAGATCTTTAGATTTGGTGCTCATAGGAAAGGTACAAATGTTTGTCGTGAGGCAGCAATTCCACCTGAAGAATAGCTCTTGTCGGTAATCCAGTGACCTTGACCGTCCGAAGGCAATTCACCCTCACTTCGTTGAAAAGGAAGGCCATTTTCGATCTTTGATTTGTCGGCCTGAGAAAGGGCATACCAAGTCGCGTTAAAGGTGAGGAAATTGTAATATTTCGCTCCGCTCACATCGACCCAAGCAGCCACTTTGCCTGGACTGTCACTTTCGAGGTTGCCGGTTGGACCAACCGTATAACGCCAGCAAACCACACGCTCGTCATCTTTTTTGAAGCCAAATTCATATTCAGCTACATACCCCCCATTAATCAGTTGGGCGAGTTCCTCTAAATAATCTGCAATCCGATCTGACGAAGGTTTGCCATAGTATAGAGAACAGAGATTTAAGTCGGTCGCCACTCGAGAAGCAATTTCTCTAGCGTGAGTAATTGTGAATGATGAACTTGATGATGTTGTGTAAGAAGCGCTCATGGTTATCTTAAGAAGGAAGGTCCCAGGACGCCGCGCCAACAATCGACGGCTCGCTCTTTGGTCGTTGCGAATCGGGCTTCGGAGAGACTATCAAGGGCCTCCTCGGCAGCGTTACAAAGGGCCTGCCGGTCAAATTCCGTGTAGCTTGCGACTATACTATTTTCCTCGTTCACTGGGTCGAAGACCTCGATCACTGAGACCCGTTCTTTTGGCAGCTTCGCGGCTGAATAGTGGTCGGTGAAAGAGATTCGATCCATCATTCGACTCTTGACTATGTAAGTGAAAAACGATTCGAGAGCTACCGGGTAGTCACTGAAAGCTACGCCGGAGTCGGCAAGATGAGCGCAGAGAAGTTCAATTAGGAACGACTTGCAACGAAATGACGAATCATTTGCCTTTCGATATCGAGCCCACCACTTCGCCAAACGTATGACTTGGGCATAGTGATCGGGCTGTGCTTGCTTGCGCTTGCGGATAAACGTAAGATGAAGTGGAATGCTTGTCAAAATCAGCTTCCCTGAATCTTTCGAATAAAGTTGCCCTCGATCGTCTGGTAGTCCTGAATAATGGACGGGTATCACGTCGACATCGAGCCCGCTTCCCGAAAAGGATACGCAAACAGCGTGATTGCCGGGCTGGATCTGAGGTGCAGCCATTTGTGGATATGCCTCTCGCAAACGTTCAGCAAGCCAGTTAAGCAGGTCCGCTTCACTGCCAGGAGCTTCGCTCGCCTTGACGTAAACTGCCACATCAATATCGTTGAGGGTTTTGAGTGCAGTTCCTTTCGCAAGGCTGCCCGAAATGAGCATTTTAATCAGAGGGCTGTCAGGATGATCCTTGGTGAAAGCCTCCATCTTCTCGCGAAGGCGAGCGACTTGAGCTCGATAATCCAAAGCGTCTTCACGCTTCAGATTGACTTTGTTCGCCGCAAAATCGGCGACGTCGTTATGAGATATTATTGCTGTTGAAATCAATCTATGTTCCTGGGCAAATGCCCGGTCTTGACTCAACGCACTATTTTCAGATTGACTTCAAGAAGAATGAAGTGCTAACCTAAACTATTGTGCGTTGAGCACAGTGAGTCGTTGCGGAGGGTTGCACCCCAACGCGGGTAGACGATTTTGTAGGGGCCTTTCGGCCCCTGCTTCTGTTTAAGGGGTTTAGTTTTTGCCAAAATCCCCCTAACCTTCTCTATTGTACGCTGTTTTCTCAAATATTTGCGAAATTATTCACTTTTCTCGAACTTTTTTCAGCTTAATTAGAGGATCCCACAAAGGATCCCAATAATTTGAACCTAAATGCATGAGCTCGTAAATATTCTTTGTTTCAAAAGAGATAAGTTGCTAACCAATTCCAAGTGCTTTGTAGACCGCATCAACTGGATCAGAGTAAAAGCTTGTTTGAAACTTCGTGAATAGTTCTGGAGGAACACTTGCTATGTCAGCCGCATTTGCCATGGGTAACAAGACCTTTCGTGCTCCTGCATCCAATGCCATTTGAAGGGTCTCAGCTAAGCCGTCGATTTTCTGAATACTTCCGCCTAAGCTCATTTCACCCAAAACCACCATTTGGCTTTGAACAGGTTTGCCGGTGAGAGCTGACGAAAATGCAACCAAGCCCGCAAGGGTTAAAGATTTTGGCTGACCAACATTCATCAGCTCAACTGCCGAAAGTTGAATGTCCGACTCGCTCACTTTACTTTGGCCAACAAGCTTTTGAGCATTTCCCTTAAGAAAGTCAAGAGCCTGTCTGAGACTTTCTTTAGCTGTTCCATTTGCCGTGACGCCAAATGGCGTGAACTTTCCGTTGCCGCTGGTAACTTGGGTTTCGATGCGATAGACTCCGCGCTTCGATTGAGTGCTTAAAGTTATCGTGTGAAGGAATCCAGGGCGTAATTCGCCGTCAGGAATGAGTGACCCGCCGCCTTGCTCGGGAACTGTTACAAATCTCTCCTCATTGGTTTCCTTGTCGATGTAGGAGAAATGGACGTCAAAGAATTCCATACCGCCAATTCGCTTCAGTTGCTCCTTGACCCGCCGACGACCTTCGAGGGCGTACTCAAGGCAGCGACGTACCGCCTCCTTATCGTACAGCTCCGAAGGGTATAGCAATTTGAGGAGGCCAGAAGCTGTTCGCCGCACCGCAATGGAGTCTCTTTGGTTTAGGTCCTTCCCAAGGATGAAGTATTTGTCGATCGCATCTCCATAATTCCGTTTGCGCATGACCCGCCAATATTCCGCCAGATAGTCAACGATCAGGCCATACCTACGAGTAAAGAATTCAGGGCGAAACTTTGGAATCTCCCAACCTGGAATGTAGACGTGAAATCGATCAAAGAAAGCGGTATCGATCATTGACTCAGGGAAGGGAGCAAGGAGGTGACTCGTTTTCAACAGGATGTCGACGGAGACATCAATATTCCCGACAAATACCATTGAAGCATCAGCACTCACGGGATCTTTGCCACGAGCGAACGAGCCCGAAGCCATATAGTCTTTCATGATCTGGACGCCGTCCTGCTCCTTGAACTTTATTCCCGCAACTTCATCAAAGGCGACGACATCCCAATGGCCGACAAGTCCAATTGCTCTAGAAGCCATGTTATAAAAGAGGTTGGCTACCGTCGTTTGCCCACCAGAAATCAAGATACTGTTTGGCGAAATCTCTTTGAACAAGTGAGACTTGCCTGTGCTACGCGGTCCTAGCTCGCACATATTGAAGTTATTCTCTACAAAAGGAATCATCCTTGCGAGCAAATGCCACTTTGCCCGCTCTGGAATGTTGGCCGGTTCCATTCCTGTGCTCCTTAGCAAAACGTCTAGCCATTGCTCCTCGGTAAATGCCTTCCGTCCCTCAATAATTTCATTGAGATCAAAGTTGGGCATTTGAATTGGCTTCAGATCGACAACGCTGAAGGGGCTTGTGCCCATTCCTTCCTCGTAGAAATATTGAAGTGTGACGATTGCCCAGATCCCGCCAGCTAACAGCTTTTCGTTTTCCTTAACCATCCGATCGCCAATTTCGACCCCTTTGATGCTTAAATTTGCAAGGACCGCTTCGTAGCGGTCGCGCTTCTCGTTAAGTGACGCAGATATCCGATCGATAACTTTATAGGTTCCGTTTTCGCGAATCTTGGATTTAATTCGCTCAGACTCATCAGCCCTAACATAGTTATCAGCCAAAACTGACTTAACTCGTTGCAAGCCGTCATTGATCTGTTCCTCGTCATCAGAGGCGCAGTACATTCCGAGCAGGTACTCAAGCACGTAAACTGGTACGTTAGCGCCCTGCTTGATAGTGGTGGTCAGATCCTTGCGCACTACACGCCCTGCAAACTCTTGGTTGAGCAGGCGGTCTAGATCAGTGTCGACTTCGATAAGTTCAGAACTCATTTGTAAATGCAATCTCCAGCTTCAAAGGGTGTCGCAAGACTTCCAATCCGTCATCCGCATTGCGGGCAACGAGGTGATAAGTCTTATTCGATTCAAAAATTTCAGCCGCCAAATTAAGGCGAACAAATCGCTCGCGATCAGCGATGGTATCAGCGACGGAATCGAAAACGATACTTTCGATATTTGACACTGGCCTTTGTCCGTCGTAGATTCCCACATTTACACGCAGAGGTCTAAGCCGATCGCCAACCTTCTCAGTTTGCAGGAATTTCCAGCTTTGACGGTTGGTTGTTACTCGGTTCGGAGCCGTCGCCAGTACAATGCTGACTGGCCGGATTTTCGTACTAGAATCCCCTTCAGCTTCCCTGACCGTCACAACAGGAATGAATACTTCCTGCGGCATAGGGCCGCCATGAACATATTTTGCTCCTCCGGCAAGATGAAATCGTTGAGTTGCCTTTGGATACCAACCTTCGATCCCTGCAATGCCCGCCGTTCTCTCGAGACTTGCGCAATGGAATCGAGCATCCTGACCAATATCCGGCCCGACTAAGTAGCGCTGCTTTGCTCCATAGGCATTTTCAGGCTTATTTCCTAAGCTCGATTTGTCAATCTCAGAAGGTGAAGAGTCCGTATACAAAAACCCATGATCAGCCGTAATCAAAACTGTAGAACCGTTCAAATGATCGATAATTCGTCGAACCAGTTGAGCCAAGTCTTGAATAGCCTCTTCGACGGCAGCAAAAGTCTTTCCTTCGGTTGCGGAATGATCGCCTGTCGCATCGATGATGTTGTGGTAAACGTAAACGACTTTTGCATCCCGCACTCGGGCTCGACCTTCGTCGCGCTTCAATCCCTTTAGTTCGTCAGCGGTTATCGCAATGCCGCCAAACTTGGCAAGAATGGCATTCCGGCTATCAAGCCCAGAAGTTGAGCTGCCGTCGGCCGTCACGACGCTAGGCGTCGCCCATTCCAATTTCTGGTGTGGTAACAAGGCGGACATTCCGAGCTTGGTGATGCTCGGAAGAACACTCAGCATAGGTTTAACCTCTGGCACTAATCGAAACTGCCGCAATCGCTCCGTTAGCTCTACGCCGGCCTCATATCGAAGGGCATCGCTAATAATAACAAAAATCCTCTTCAAGTCACCGTCGGCGAGAGGCGCTTGAACGCTATCTGCATAGAATCGGCGCTGAGCAGCGATTCCTTGAAAAGACCACTTATCGAGGCTCCCTCCTTCGAGCATTTCAGACCATCGAGTTCCAAGCGGCTGAAGGTAGGAATTCACGTAAATATCTTCGATCCTACTTGTAAGAAGCTTCAGGACATCTAGGCCGTGGTCTTCCGCAATTTGGGCCCAATAGTTGAACTTGCGATAGTAGCGATCAATCAGCGACCATCGCTCAAGATAAGCGAATGGCAATGCAGTCGGTGGAGAATCTGGGAGCTCTTTTACAAATTCCTCGGTACTGTCAATCAACGACAGCGCCCCGCAAATAGCTTCATAGCAAGCAGCAAGAATGTCCCCTCCGGCGGTCTCATGATGTGTCCAATGCCCGGCCAGTCGTCTTCGAGCAAGTTCGCCTAACTCGCTCCTTCTAACAATAGTTGTTGGTTCCAAAAGCTCGTCGCGGATTGCCGAAATGATTCGCTTGTCAACGGCTTCAAATGTCTCGCATCCAGCAAGCTCTTCCGGCGTTAATGCCGAAATGGCAACAACAATTTCTAGCTCGACTGTAGCGGCAACTGCCAGTTGATTATAACTTTTTGACTTCTGTATGCTGTCTCTCCATTGACTCATGAACACGCTAATTTCGCGAGCTTTAGGTAGCCGAAGATGTTCAAGAGCCGCTGGTGCTCGATCCTTGCCGAGGCATTGAAGTAGGTCAGTTGCAAAGAGTCTTAGCATCAACTGGCGCATTGAAGCGGAATCGGATTTATATCCAAACCTATCGTCGACCAAAAACCAAAAGATTTCTGTTAATCCAAACTTTGCTACGTCATCCCAAAACGGAGGAAGGCCATTGAGCCCGATCGAACCGATCGCGTCAAAAATGGTTAAGAGGATTTCACGCTCTTCAGCAATTGGCGACTTTGATGTGACAGCCAAGGCTTTCCGGTCTAAGTCTGACTCGAGATCCCGTCGCTCGATGAAAGACCTAAAACGTTCAAGTCGAGCACTGCTACCCAGAAAGCGCTTCCTGACGTCAACCCACTTCGTTAAATCTAGGCGGTCACCTAAACCTAACTCTGTCAGGCGCATCGACGAACTGTCGGCCCGAAATGCTCTGGCATAGCACTTCACGTCGAGAAACATGTCGTCTTCATCGGCCGGTTCAGGCCCAGATCGGTAAAGAAGGAATGCATGTTGAAGCAGGCCGGCTAGACGAAGCTTTAACTCAAGCTGAGATCCATCTTCTATCCGATATACATCAAGTTCATCGATATCCAGATCGAGCACCGCTTGGGCGAAAGTACCATCGGCGTCGTGCCAGTATAGAGCCCGCTGGCCTTCCGCCAGTCGTTTTCGAATGGCCGCCTGAATTGGCTCAAGATTTGATTCTTCAAACAGCGAAAGTGTCAATCCCACAGTTTGCTCCTGGTGATCAACGTATCAATTAAACCGGATACTTCTGACTGCCACCGAACTCGCTCTTCAAAATTTGATCTTTGGCTTGCCACGAACGTCATGGCTTGCAATACGTCGTATGCAGTTTCGTACGTTTTTTTTGCGCCCGGTACAGGGTCCAGATACTCTACAGGCTTCTCAGTTGAATTTCCTTCGGCAAACGGAACCTTAAGCTTTACATCGTGGCCGGAATTTGAAATATGAAAGACTCGCATTGCGGCAAGAACTCCCCATTTCGGCGCTAAGACTTCGTTCGTCCAGTCCGATAAGGTTTTGATAGATGGAAATACGTTTTCCCAGTCACTTAAGATTTCGGAGTCCCGCCTAGCGATTGAAAGTCCTTCCTGCAGTCCTTGCACAATCTTACGAAGGTCCATTTCACCAGAGTGAATCTCTCGAATTTCAGTCAAAGTCCTCCCAATTACCATGCCATTGAGGCACACAAACCTCAACCAACCAAAGAGGACAACCATCCGATAGGACCCATCCACGCTGTTGATGCATTCGATTCGAAGGCCCATAGAATGGCCATCTCGCCCTTTAAAGTTGAATCTCTCTGGCAAGTAGATTCGAAAGACCATGAGTTCGGCATATTGACTGAGACCAACTTCAAACCTCATTTCTGTTGTTCGAATGCCGGACTCTGCCATCGCATTCACGCAAATATCAGCTAACTCGCGATGCTGTACAAGGCTGTAACTCGGCGAAACAATCGCCACTGGAAACGGCCGCTCGTATTCGGTCATCGGTATCCTAACAATCGATTTATACAAGGGGTTGACCCCGGCACCATCGCCTGCACTGAAATCACCAAACTCAAAAAGTGGTATGTGTTCGAAAATCTGATCTAAATTCCCAGACACGAACTTAATGTCCCGAGCCCTCCAACGACTTTGCTCTGAAGAAATGCTTAGGCCGTCAATCATCTTTGCCTCCAGTAACTTCTTTCACGTTGGCGAGGATATCGCCAACGTTTGGATCGGAAAATTTACCATAGTTCACCTTCACGCCGTCGTCCAGATCAAGAGAGATTCGTTGAAGGGCGTAGTGATGAAGGCGTTGGTCGAATTGAGCAAGCTCACTTTGTTGATTTCGAAGCTTCTCTAACTTCTTGTTTGCGGCTCTGCGTTCAGAGGTAGACCCTACTTGGGTAGCGGCCTCGACAGCGCTTATTCGGGCTTCAACTTTACCGAACATGACTCGAACATATCGATCACGCATAATGCTTAAGGTCGTTTCGTTGTAGCGGTGAAGGTAGACCAAGGCTTGAAACGCGCGGTGCTTGCCACTGCTGAAGAGCCAATAAATCGGGCGCTTCTTATAGGTCTGTAGGTGTTTTTTGTAGAAATCGGTGGCGAGGTAGCGGCGGATCGCTTCAATGGCAGTCTCGTTCGTTTTGCGACCTAGCGCCCGTGCGAGGAAATCGAGATTCTCGTCGAACGGGCTGTTTGGCCAAACCGTCTCTACCCAACGGGCGAACCGTTTTGCGGTGTCCTCTTCGCCAAAAAAGTCATCTTCGGTGACGGGAATGATGCCGTCCTGGTCAGCAGGAAATGTCCGATATCGGCTGGGATCAAACGCCTCGCCACTTGAGTGGGCGTAAATGAGTCCGGGCTCATCGAGGCTGTAGCGACCCATCAGGCAACCTATCGCGTAAGACACTAGAGAACTAATAGATGTCACTCCATATGTGCTTAGCGATTGAATTTGCAAGCCATGTTTGGGATCCAAACCAAGTGCATCGGACCATAGCAAGTCGTTTCTCTCAGCCAGGACTGCGAGTTGACGATTTCGGTCAGTCACCAATTCCTCAAAGTGGTTTATGGAATCTGCGGCTCGAGAACCGCTACTTATGTCGATCGCCGGCGAACGAGTGTATTCCCAGCTCGTTTCAATAGTTGCCCACTCATCTCGGGCAAGACGGACAGCGGCCTGTGCAATGACTTCCGCACCTTCTGGAATTGCGACGATAGGGAGCCGCTCAATGTCTGTAACCTGAAGGTTCATGGTAGGCGAGATAAGTCCCAGCAGACGACCACAAGTACTGGAATTCAAGTATGAGAGAACCGAATTCAGGCTTAATGTTGGAAAATAGCATGGACTTGCGTCACCATTTATAACACCGCCCTCGTGGAATCGGAATGACGGTATACCAGTGCCCACCTTCGTCCAAACAATCCCGGGTTGAAAGTACAGATGCTCGCTCGGAACGATTGGGTTGTTGCCAGCTTTGATGCGGGTGCCGTCGTTCTCCCAATCGACGACGCGATTTACGTTTCCAAACCACCGCCGAAATTCGCCACCCGAATCAAACTTGAACCAACGTTTCTCAGAATTTAGTGCCTCGGATCGATTGACGGCACTGAGTTCGATCTTCGCGGCGGATACCTCCCACCAGTAACGAACCATCCTGGGGACATCACCTGGCTGCAAACCGCGCTTCGCAATTCCACTATCACCAAGGGTAGTGCCGCAAAGTAAGTCAACCTCTCGAGCCGTGGCAGCATAAATGATTGGGGTACTGGGTATGCGAGTGAATTCTAACTGGCTAATACCTGAATAATCTGGTGTTCCTTGACGAAGCTTTTCGGACTTAACTCCATCATCTCCAGCAGTTGCATCAAAATAAAGTCCTCGATGTTTCGGAATACTTGAGCGGCGAATTATGGAAACAGCTGTCTGAACCACTTCACCTGGTAGTTCACGAAATGCTCGTGCTCCCAAGTGCGCCAATGCGTAGATTGCCTTTGATTCAAGTAGTTTCTGTCGAAACTCACCATAACTAGACAAGAACATCCAGGACTGCATCGTTACCATGGCATTAATACCGTTATTGTCAATGAACTCAAAACCACGCTCCATGAACATGGCAAAGAGGTCACTCTTTGTGTCTGGGTATTGATCCTTTGAAAAATCCCTGAGCTCTCTTACCATTGAGGAGCCTCCCATATACGGAGGATTCGCGACACAAACGGTATATCGTGCCGCCAAGAATTCAGCTTGGCGAACAAGATGACTCAAATCTCGCGCGGTAGCCTGCCGCTCCAGGTCGGCGGTGCCAAGGTTCGCCCTTACCAAATTCCGCAAGGCGAGCAGCTTCGCGGCTAACGGATCCGGCACCCGAATCAGCGAGCCATAGACTTCGGCTTCCTCGAACAACTCGATGAGCGCCTTGACATCAGCCTTGGTCGCCTCAGACCCCAAGTCCTCGACGGCTTCGGCCAAACGAGGTTGCACGGCTAGCTCGGGGAACAGTACGTCTTCGGACGAGAATGTCCCTCCACCGCGAATCGGAGCGAGCAATGTGTCGGTGATTGTGTCAGCATCCAACCCATAGCTCGACACCAGCGAGAGCACGTTGACGACAGGTGGGTTGTCAAGCAGCGTTGGATCGTCGCGCCTCGCCCGCATCAGAACCGCGAAGCCGGCGATCTGCGCGGCGCGTCGGTCGAGCTCCAGTCCGTAGAGGTTGTGTGAAAGGATCAGCCTCGGGATCTCGCGCGGTGGATAGCCACGTTCTCGATAGAACTCATAGATCAGGTCATACAGAACGAGCAGAATGTGCCCCGAACCCGCTGCGGGGTCGATGGCAGTGAGTGTGCTCGGATCCAGCGAATTGGGCGTGATCTCTGGCAACTTCGCCGCGACCTCCGGCTCCTGCTCGGCGGGTGCTGTGTAGTACGGCATCTTGTCCTTCAATCGCGAATCGGGATAGACATCCATCCACAGCCGCCCGAGCGAATTCTGGGTCATAAACTGCACGATCCAGTTGGGGGTGAAGAGCTGGGTCTTGGCGGGGATGTCTTCCGGCTGGACCGCCTGCCTCTTCTTGACGAGCGCGTCAATCCGTGCCTTCTCGTCGCTCACATAGAATTGATAGAGCCAACCCAGGATTTCGGTGGACCGCCAATCGTCTTCGGGGATTTCGCTGACCAGCTTGCGAACCACCGATTGCGGCGCAAGCAACCCGTCGGGCAGGAGCACCTCAGTGCTCGTGTCGATCGTGTCGAACAGGAACGGCATTGCCTGGCCCAACGCCTTGATTTGAGAGAGGATGAGTAGTCGATAGAGTTCTTCTTGCTGGTTACCCTGGCTGAGTAACTCGACCACGCGCTTGTAGTCGAGACCGGGGATTGCGACGTTTTGAGCCTGCTGCAGGATCTCCGGCTGAATACCACCACTTGGATTGCTAAGGACGCGGTAGCCATGCGAGAAGTAGCCATGCACCTCCATGTACCGAATCGCCATGAACCGGTTGAACCAGGTGTAGGCGGCTTCTTCCATCACGTGGGCGAAGCCAGATTTTTTGATCTTGGCGATCAGTTGGTTACGCTGGGCGTCCATCGAGCGTGGATACGGCGAGCTGCCAATGAGCATAATGTCGCCCTGCACGGTTACAGGCGCGATACTGGTTGCACTAATACCCAGCCGCAGTGCACGCGTAGTGACGGCGGCAAGGAAGTCCTTTCTGGCTTGAGGGGCGTATGATTTCAGATTCGCGGTATTCATTGCAACTGAACTTTTTCGCCTTGGTCGATTGCGGACATAATTAGAGTCTTTAGCTCTGAAAGGTAGGAGTCGACTTCGGTGACATTTTCTAGGGTCCTGGCAATTGGTCTGATCGTCCTGATCGGCTTCGCTTTCGGCGGCGGCGCTCCTTCTGACTGCGCTCTCTCATTTACCTTCTTTATAGCCGCATTGTACAACTCGGTCGCCCGTTCACGAACTTGAAGAAGATTGCCGGTTGAAGATTCTCGCGCAATGGAATTTCTAAGATCGAGAAGGGCCTTTTGGTACTCAGAACGGGAGTCAACTGGAACACTTTCAAGGGCACGGTCAAGGCTTTCTTGAACCTCTAACACGGCTTGGCTTGCTTCTGTGCGCGTAATTTCTATCAAGTCAGCAGTGGCTTTTTCGATGTGGCTTGCCAGCGCATCAGCTTCGACTACCCTGCTGTATGGTTTTTGCGACTTCAATATTTCTGCAAGCGTCGCGATTGCCGCCGCCGCCTCAGGATTTCGACTTCTTAAGGTGGCCTCATTGACTCTCGCTGAGTCGTAAACTGCCAAGAGCTTTTCCCAAGCGAAACGCTGACTTTCGTAAAAGCCCGCAACCTGAACATACTGCGGTTGGAGTTCGGCGAGGATTGCACCACGACTAAGAAATGCTTTGATGAATCGATTGGAGTCTCTCTCTTGAAGTAGATAATGCGTCAGTTGAAGGAGTTCGTTTACCGTCTCAATTCCGGGATATCGATCCTTTTGTTGAGCATATGGTTTTGCCCCAATCATCTTAGATTCCCAATCCTTCAATTGCGAAGATATGTGCGTGAAAGCTTCCTCACCCGTCGAAGGCACCGCAGAATGGAAAAGAGCCTGCGCCAAAGTTCGGGCTTGATTGAGGTCCTCAGCTGAAACGGACTCTTTCTTGCGTATGACTAGCTGCTTCCATTTGCCTGTCTTGCTTAGCAGGTCATATAAAGCGTCGGGAGGCACGACAACCCCGTCGAAATAGATTTGGATTTCGCCGGCAACAACGAGTCGAGCAATAATCAGCGCTGTTTCTAGCTCGGGCCAACCAAATGGGCGCTTACTGAAATGGTCGACTAGCTCTGAGACCACAATTTGCTTACTCAAGCTATAGAGAATGGATACTCGAGTCAGCACTTCCTTAATGGCATCACGGTTTTCGCTTTTCTCTGCTTCGAGCAATTGCTCCTGCAAATCATTCGCGCGTAACGTGGTTTGCATGTTCACAAGCGGATTTGAACTTAGACTTCTCAATAATCCCAAGCTAGTGAAGGCGGTCCCAACTAGCCTTTCGGCGAGTGCCACAAACATATTCTCGGGCTCTCCCGGTTTAGGATCGTAATTGTTGCCCGCGACATAGAATTGGGCATTTGGAAAGTCATCCTTTAGTTGTTTGAGGATTCTCTGCCGTCTTTGGTCGTTCTCTTGCCCTTTCTTTTTGTGGATGTCTCGGGTCGATTGAGGAAGATCAGTTGAGTCCTTTTGGAGGAGATAGGCACGAACCTGTAAGTAGCGGAGGAAATCATCTCTAAATTGAACACTATCCTTGAGAATAACCAGGGCGGTGGATTCAGCCGTACTCTCCATCACCGCTTTGGCCCCCTGCTGATACTCAGCATAACTTGAGTCGAATGGAGACACTACTTTGACTTCAATTTCGGCACCAGCGATTGATCCGTATGGTCTGCCGTCGCAGGTTCGAGCAATTGTAAAGTCCTTACCGTTGCTGAACCGAATCTTGGTTCGATCCTTCAGTGTTTCCGAAAACAAGAGGCGACCAAATTCGCGAGAATCTTCATCACCGGAAAAAGGATGGTCTCGAATGGCGCGATCAATTGCTTGTTCCTCGTCGGTTAGGAAGTAATAGAATTCCCCGTTCCTTCCCACAAGGGTTTCGCTTTCCAAATGAGTAAGAGCACTTTTTACCGCCTGAATAAGGGCGGCTCGGTCTTCATCTACGTGGGACATTGAAAGGGTAACAAGGGTATCAACATTCCCTTGGATCTCCTCAACATAACGGATGAGAAAGAGGGTTTTGAGGACTCCGATTTCGGATTCTGTGAGTCCTCGATCAGCAGCATTGTCTATTGTCCGCTTTACCACTGCTTCTAAGTTGCCCTCGATGGACGGATAAAAAGAGTGAAGTGGAGCCAGGCATCCTACCACTTTGCCGGCCAAAGACTTGGCTGCGATTTGAAACGCATCGAGCATTGATCGCTCGCCCTCACCTAGATGTTGGCCAACTGCTCCGTGGGTTCGGATTGCCGTGAAAACCTTTTGAACCAGTTGGAATTGATAAGGCAAGAAGGGGTATTCGTTGGCGAATTGCTGACTATCCTTCAGCGGATTGAACGTCATTCCAACTGGCTTAAGGCTGATAGCCTGTTTTAGAACTTCGCCGTGAACGTCGAACAGCTTCTTAACTTCAGCTTGACCATCAGATGTTTTGCTGAGAATTCTCTTTTGAATGACCTCGTCGGCATTGGCTCCGCTTAATTTTAGTTTTAGATGAAATCGGCCCTGGATCTTTGAGAAGTCATTTGATTTTTGAGCTGACAGTTGGCCAATTACTGCTTCTATGTCTTCCTGTGCAGTTACAACCACCCAGGCTCGACCGCCACAGTGGACTCCAAGTTCTTCGGTCACGGACTGGAGACTGAGCATCAGCTTTCCGTTTTGCCCGATGAAATTCCCCATTTCATCGGCAAAGAACATGATTCGCGCATCGGGACCTTTTGAGTCTAGATATTCTTTGACTTTGGTCGCAAAACTCTCAGGAGAAAGCTTTGTCATTCCCTCAATTTTGTCGACTTGCCTTGTGGCATCCTCTAGGCTAAAGCCAGTCTTAACGAGCGCATTGCGCACCTCTTCCGCATAAAACTGATATGCACTTCCAACCTTGTCCCAAGATTGATCCGCCAGACTTTCAAATTCTTTTTTGAACTCGCTTAACCTATCTCTCTTTGCCAGCTCCTCCTCGAAAGATGCCACATTGGGATCACTGCCGCAAAATCCGCGGTGCTCTGCAAAGACCCGGAAAAAAACGTCGATTAGAGCATCGTCGCCCCGCCCTGCTTCAGCCTTCGTGTGTATCCCAAAGAGAACAGTTTCAGCGCCATTTCCAACTGCATCTTGCACATCTCCTTTTAGGAGCTCATCGCCAACTTTCGGGAGTAAGAACTCTAGCGCTGTCCGTTCCTTACCACGAGCCTTAATGATCTGGTTCGCCATTGTAAGACTGAGAACCTTCAAGAGCATCGACTTGCCACAGCCGAAGAATCCAGAAATCCATACTCCTGTTCGCCCTGCCATCGCTGGATCATTTGGATTAAGTCGGGCATCGCGGACTGTAGCAAAGAATTGCGCAATCTGCTTTCGGACCTCTTTAGTGACTTCAAATTCGTCGAGCTCCATCCAGAGTGATTCTTGATCAATCTGGTCGGCCTTAACGACACCATCGATTTTGCGATCAATGTCCTTTTCGAAGATTTGGCGAATAATCATGGTCTTATGGATTTAGTCTAAATGCACGGTAATAATGGTCGTCTTGAAGTCGGTCAAAAAGAGATAGCCGGGTGCCGGAAAAAGATCCGGGAAAAAGAAGTACAAGTGGACGCCCTTCAACTCTACTGTGGAGGTTAGAAAGTACAGCGTGAGCTCGAGTGAGTGGGAAAGAGGCACCTACTCCAGAAATAATGTATAGCTCGGTTTGAGAGGGAGGATTCTGATGCGCCAGGTGGTCGGCAATTCGCTCAGCGGTGGCGAATCGTTGAATTGCCACGAGGGCCTTTTCGGTCGATTGGCTAGCTTCAAGACTGACTGCCCTTGGCCAAAGTCCTTCAGCATCGAGCAAGCTTTTCACTACGTCGAGAAGACTTACATGGGCAAACTTCAGTTGAGGCCTCTTTTCTGATAACTGACGTACCAGGGACGGTAGGAAGGATCGAACCTCTAGCTCCTTAGTCGGGTCGTATTCGAATACGAAAAAGCCGATTTCATTGCCAAGACCCTTTCCCTCAAGAACGTCTGCTTTCAGAATTCGAGTTGCAAGGCCATTCAGGCGACTATGTAAATCGACGCTCACTCCATTCCCCCCAGAGCAAGCACCTCAAGGATAGAGGATCGCGACGATCCCGACAAGCAGTTCTTAACGGAATCTTCCAGTCGAACATTCTGCAACCGCAAGAACTTGGTGCTGTCAACAATTTCCGCTTCTGCGAGGATTCGCCATATGTTCTGCCGAAGCTTGGCTCGCACTGGAGATGTCCAAGCACGTATGCTCGAATCGCGATCCTCCAGGATTTCCAGATATTTGGCCCAATCTGCCGGCGCAAGGTGGTTTCTGCGCTGATTGCGTACTTCTAAAACTGAATCCTTCAAGTAATGTGCGAGGAGAGCCGATCGATTGACGAGGCACGCCAAACATGCTTGAGTTGCCTCGCGATTTGATCCTACGACAATCAGTGTGAGAAGGCATTCTGGTGCACCTACGAAGCGCCAAGCAAGGTGGCTCGCCAAGGTCCGAGTAGCTTCAGGTGATCGCTTTTGAAGCAAGTTATCCTTAATCGCCAGCGCTTGAACCTCAGCCGCCGACATTCCCTTCAATAGAAGTTCTGCAATTACTCGTGACTCAGCAACTTTTAAGCTGCCTTTAGTGAGATTCGCGACATATTTGGAGTTCTCGGCTTCCATTTTAATTCAGGGATCCTTTTTGGGATCCGCTAAATGTATTATATCACATGCGAGCAAATAGAGCAACGAGTGTGGATAACTCCAAAATCGATGAGTAAGTTGATGACAGGATCCCTAGGAGCTTAACAGAGGGTTTCCGAAATTGTAACGCCAAGAACCGCGCAAATATCGATGAGCTCTGTGATTTCTATTGTCCGTTGCCCAGCGAGAATTTTGTTCACGTAGCTCGAGGGCATTCCGAGTTTGTTACTGAGTTCGCGCTGGCTCATTCCAATTTCGCCTAACCTATCGGAAATGACTTGGCGTAACTTGACATATTCTGGCCGCTCCAGCTTGCGCATTCTCCCTTCTCTCGACTCGGCCACTTACCAAAGTTGGCTTACTTGGTGTAACCTATTAAGGGACATTTATGCCATTAGCCTTGTTTGCTTTCGCGCTTTACAACTCTGCCATTGAGCAAACTTCCGTTGCCTCGGATATGTTTTGGCTCTGCGATGGGTTGGAGAGGTACGAAACGCCCGTAAAAGTAGTTCCTGGACCCAAGCTCAGAATAATCTCCGAGAAGGCAAGTCTGGTGACTAGCAACAAGGAGGAGTTCGAGATAATGCCGCCCTCAATCGGAGTAAGCGGTGTGAACCAGTGCGGTCTCCTCAGTGGCAATGAGACGCTAGTCTTAGCGTACGGGACGCTCAAACAGCCTGTAGCGTGCCTTAAGTTTGCACTGCTCCAGGATGAACAATCGATCGGCTACTATGCACTCATTGGCCGGAAGCAAAGAAGGCTAGGAGACTATAAATTTCGCATCGATCCAGCGGTAACGACCATTGGACTAATGCTTTCAGGAAATAGCGTCGTACCAACTTCGACAGCTTCAGATGTACTCGTCTTTTACGGCCAAGAATTTCTTGGCTTATCTAAGGCGGGCACATTTAGTATTGACGCTCGCAGGCTCGTTCCTGGATATCACGAATTCTTCACCATTCCGATCTTGAAGTCGGGAGAAATCGGCCCGATGAGGATGAGCGAAATCTGGGTTACCAGCCGTTGGGAATTGTCATATCCTCAAGCTCCCATTTCCGTTGAACACACTACGTTGAGCGCAAAGATTGGCATCAAGAATTTAAGTCATGCTCCTATCCAGGAGACTTGGCTCTATCTTGATGGAACTAAGGCTGCAACTCTGTCGAGCGATAATGGCTCGATTGATCTTGATCTTCGGTACGTATCGACTGGTTCGCATAAAGTCACGCTGGTGGGCAAGTGCACGGACTCAAGATTGGTTGCTCCAGAGTCCTTTAAGCTGCAAGTAATCAATCCAGTTTTAGATGCAGAGAAAGCGCGCGACAGGCGGTTGGCCGAGCTCGATTCGAAATTTGCTGCTGCAAGAAGACTTGACCAGGACATCGTGGATCTGTATCAGCAAGCGCTCCAGGCTCCGGAAACCATTACTCTTTCAACTAGGGTGCATTTCTATTCGATTTCGGAATGGGGCTCACTTGCATCGGTGACACTCATTGATCAATGGCAGATCCCTGGAAACGGTGGAAAGTTGATGGGGCAATGTCGGCGCAGAATCCTGGAACGCGCATCGGTTCGAGTCGACATTGGGAAGCTGCTGATTAAGTTAGGGAGACAGCAAGAAGCAAAAATTTGGCTCACCGAAGCAATTTCCGACGCCGGCGATTCCAGCGCAACGGCGACAGAAGCTAAGGGGCTCTTGGCTACCTTGCACTAGTCGGTTCTAACCGAGTAGGTTTCAATAACCGAATCAATCAAACCTTGGATCTCATTTGCACGACTATGGGCTCTTTGTGAAAGACTCGTGCGATTGTCCAGTACGGAAAGGTCATAGGTCGATTTGGGACCTTCAAATATCTCTAAGATTTCTGGACTGCTCAAAGTCTTTTTCTTGACTTTGATCCTGTAGAAGATTTGAATGTCCCGCCTCGAGCATTGGTAAAAAAGCCTTTTCTTCTTACCGAGTTCGCCTTGAATCTGTTTGATTAGTTTGTCGAGCACAATGCTCAATTCGCCAGATTTCTTTCGTGCAAGCTTTACGGAATCTATTGGATCGACATTCAGCTTCGATATTGTGAATTCAATATCTTCGCAAATACTTTGTGTGGCAGCCAAGGCTTCTCGTCGCCTGTCGAGAGCATCGGGTTGGAGAGCGAACCAATTGTCCAGCCCCATGGCGCCGGGTGTTCCCAAGTCTGCTTGTTCCGACCACTGAATTAGCGCGAATGCGAGTAAGACGGGATGCAAATTGAGGCGTCTTGCAATTGCAGCTAGAGACATGGAAAGAGGAAGGACCTCTTCGCGAATCGATTCTTTGCTGGCGCTAAGTTTCTTGATTTCTTCATGGATATCTTCAAAATCCGCATCCGATAGGACCAGTTCGATGAGATATGCGAGCTTCGCATTCTCATGTGCTTCCTCGCTCACGATGATCTCTTCGTTTCCCATTTTTTTGCCCGGCTACCCTCCGAAATTGTAATTTGATAGACCATCTCAGTGTGGCTGATTTACGGAATGAAGGACAGAAACCCTTCACAGGAGAATTAAGCGAATCGCAAAAGCGAGTCGTCGGTTTCTTCTTGCTCCTTGCCGAAATCACCAGGGAACAAAATGCCAAGAAAATCGGAACGACCAATGAAACTTCCGGCGATTCAGCCGCAGGACCAGATGGCGACATTTGCCAACTTGATGGCCATCGCCGCAGTAAGAAGCGCACACTCAGACTCAAATGAGGACGATCTTAATAGTTTAGATGTATCTCAGGAGATATCAGTTAAGCATGGTAAAATTGAGTTGCATTTAATAACACCAGAGCAACCACACATTGCAGTGCAGCCCGGTCTATTTGAGGAGAATTAACAATGAAGAAGACGCCAAGAATTTTGATCTATGTCCGCGTCTCTTCGGTCGAGCAAGAGAAGGATGGCCTATCGAAGGAAGCTCAGCCCGCAAAGTGCATTCAGAAGTTAGATGAGGTTTTTGGAGCTGGCAACTATACTCATGAAATCTTCTTCGACCTCGCAAAGAGTGGAAGTTTAGGACCCAAACCGCACCAAGCTGTCCGACTTCCAAGAGATCGGCAAGGGCTGTTTGAGCTCATTCAGAAAGCTAAGTCTGGTCAGTACACACACATTTGCGCCTTTAGAGGCGACCGAATCTACCGCGATGTGGTTGGTTCTCTCTCACTTTATGCGGATGTAATGAAGCCGCTGGGGATGGAATACATCTTCGTCGCGGAGAAGTGGGATCCCTCTAGCGCTGGCATGCTCACCTCGACGGTCCTAGCCACTATTGCCGAATTCCAACGCAAGCAGACCTCAGAGAATGTTGCTCAAACGCTAGATCACAAACGTGATCTTGGCTACACGCTCGGTACAACTCCGTTTGGTTGGCGACGTGAACAAGATTTCGAAAAGAAGCACGATCGAAGGAATATCGTGCCAGTTCCGAGTGAAAGAGAGACTGTCATCAGGATCAAGGACCTCTATCTGTCCGGCATTAGTGAAAGCGGAATTGCTGTACTGCTTAACAGAGAAAGAGTCCCACACAAGAAAAGCGTTGGGCGATGGACAGGGAATACCGTTCATCTTGTTTTGGTAAGCCCAACTCACTGCGGCCTTATAAGGAAGAATAAAGACGGTGACCTTGGCGAAGGCATTCACTCGCCTGACAGGTTCTACGATGAAGGGACTTTCCGCCAAATTCTGGATAGGCTATCTAGAACTAAGAAACGACTCCGAGGAGTTGCTGGATCTCAGCCATTTAGGTTGTTTGCAGGGTTAGCTTACTGTGGCAGCTGTGGCAAAAGACTACAAAGTAGTTTTCACAATGATACGCCCTCCTACAGGTGCCTGGGAAACACCTATACCAACGATGGGACGCATGTGTATGTCAATGCAAATCAGTTGGAGGAGGTGATCGTTGAGCTACTGCAAAGTGTTTCGCAAAAAGCGGAATACAGAAATATGGCGAAGAGAGAAATCGAGCGACTCATCAGTGGACAGGACAGCAAACTAACAGCAAGAGCTAAAGCGATCAGGCAAGGTCTCGAGGAAATATCGACCAAGCGAGATAATTTGGCTGAAGCACTCTCCAACAAAGCGATCAGGATGGATCACGCTCGCAAGCAGTTTGATACCCTGGATAAGCAAGAAGAGGTTTACAACGTTGAACTTCTGGAAATAGATGTGGAGCTCGACCAGGTTCAGTCAAGAACGGACCTCCTTAAGAGAGCAAAAGCCAGATTGGATAATTTTCCGCATCTCTGGAAGTCAATGCTGGATCACGAAAAGCGCGAATCCCTACATGCCATCATCGAAAGAATTGACGTCTTTGTCGATGATGACCGCAAATATATTGTAGTCAAACTGGTCACGGAGACCGAACCTCAGGAGATCGTCCTTCTAAAAGGAGCTGAGCGGTACCGGCCCAAAAAGATGGATGGCCTTGCTGCACTCTCCGCTCGAGAGCTTGCGGCACTTAAGCACGTCCTAGACGGCGCAAACTATGTACTGATTGCCAAATACTTTGAAACAACTCCCTCAAATACACATTGTCTCTTGGCAAGGGCAGCTGAGAAAGTTGGAGTAAAGTCGTTTATAGATGCTGCCAAGATTGCTGAACAAACAATAAGAAAGATTGAATCGCAGCTACCACTTTTTGGGCGGTACGGTTATCCTAGAAGAGCGGAAAAGAGGTTGTCAGTAATGGAATTCCAAGTACTGGATCTTGCCGCAAAGGGCAATAAGATCGAGAACATTGCCCTTAGAACTGGAATGCACATCGAGAGGATTGAAGCCCTACTCGGAAAAGGGCTCGCTAAGACAAGCTCTGAATCCGCGAGGGACGCAGTGAAAGCCATTAAAGCAAATAGGGCTCTGCTTCCAAAAACTATGGAGAACAAAGAACGAACCGCATGAGAGCTAAGGTAGCAACAAGACTTAAGGCAGTCATCTATGCACGGGTTAGCTCCAAGGAGCAAGAGGCGGAAGGGTTCAGCGTCGATGCCCAACTAAGGCTCCTTCGGGCCTATGCTGCAGAACAGGGGTTTGATGTTGGCGCCGAGTTCCTCGAAGCCGAAACTGCCAAGCAATCTGGACGAACCGCGTTTGGCAAGATGCTGAAGTTTTTGCAAGAGCACGCCGGCCACGTAATTCTCGTGGAAAAAGTTGACCGGCTCTATCGAAATTTTGCCGATTACGTGAAGGTCGATCATATTGGGGTTGAGCTTCATTTTGTCAAAGACGGCATGGTGATCTCTGAGTCCTCCAAGAGTCAAGACAAGTTCATGCACGGAATACGGGTTCTCATGGCAAAGAACTACGTCGACAATCTATCCGAAGAGATACGAAAGGGGCTCAACGAAAAGGCGGCCCAGGGAATATATCCGACGCATGCTCCGCTTGGCTATCTAAACGCAATCGAGCCCGGAACAAAGAGAAAAATGATCGTGCCAGATCCTGCTAGAGCGCCTTTAATCAAAGCTCTCTTTGAACGATATGCCGCAGGCTCAGAATCATACGAAACATTGGCCAAGTTTGCATCCAAAGCTGGACTCACCTCGAAGAAAGGCAGACCGCTTCCAAAGAGTGCGATTGAGCAAATACTAAAACACCCGGCTTACTGCGGAATCATCCGCTGGAATGGAATTGACAGCGCTGGAGTCCATGAACCTCTAATTAGCAAAGAAATTTGGCAACGAGTCCAAGATATCCGGGAAGGCAGGTTCAACAAAAACACTGGATTTGGAACCCAGGAATTTATTTACCGTGGGATTCTGAGATGCAAATGCGGAAAGATCATGACCGGCGAACTCAAAAAGGGCCGATACGTCTATTACCACTGCACCGGAACGAGGACGGAGCTCTGTGAGCGACCTTACGTGTCTGAATCTAAGATAACCGAAGCCTTCAGCGAGCTCCTGGAGAGGATTTCAGTACCTGACGAATGGTACGAGGGCCTTGAGAACTCACTTAGGAAAGCGGATGCAGATCGCTTTAACAGCCGAGCTAAAAAGGAACAAGCCGCCCGTGCGGAAATTCAGTCTTTGAAGTCCCGGTTGGAGAAGCTTTACTCCGACAAACTTGAGGGCGAAATTACCGTCGAGTTCTTCCGGGAAACCCGAAAGAATTGGGAGGCCAAGATTACTGATCGCCAACTTGAATTGGCTGCTCTAGATCGTGCCGAGCCAATCTCAATTGACGACACCATGCAAATTCTCGAACTTGCAAAGAATGCCCATATTAGCTTCAAAGAGGCGAATTCTGAGCAAAAGCGAGAACTGCTTAATTTTGTGCTCTCGAACTCCTCTTGGATCGAAGGAAAGTTGGTTGTGAACCTCAATGAATGGTTCGATTTGATGCTAAATCTAATCGAAATGAATGGGTCCCAACGTGACGGAGAAATGAATAATCACCTGGTAGAGGTAATTTCCGAGAATTGGTGGAGGTAAGGGGGCTCGAACCCCTGACCTCTTGCATGCCATGCAAGCGCTCTCCCAGCTGAGCTATACCCCCGAGGTCGGTCTCTATTAAACCCGAAAAATGGATTCTGTTGCTCGTATTCAGCTCTGACCTTCCCGTTCCAATGGGGCGCTCTTCCGGTCTTTATCCATAGACAGCCCTATTCGATAGTTGTTCTTTCAGGTTCGATCTGACCGGTCCTATTGGCCTTCAAACCCTAAAAGTTACCAAGTCAAGCTGTTGCATGACGGAAAGAAAGTCGAAGCAATTCCAGGACTCTCTAATCAATCCGTCCTCCAATCTCACCATGCATGTGCCAGTAAATTCAACCCGCCTCCCGGTTGGGGCACTCATGAAACCCTCTCCAGAATGAGTCGCACACACTCGGCAAAACACAACAAGAAAATCTCCTTGTTCAACGCACTGTTCAATTTCGACATTTATGTCGGGAAATGCTGATCGAAAAGAGTAGAAGAAGTCTTTAAACGCGGGAATACCCCTAACTTCGTTACCGCCCGAATCAGTTAGTCCGTACCCAACGACATCTGGATGAAGTAACTCATCGATGACTTCGGCATTTCCCAGATTCCAAACTTGGTCGAACCACTTGTGCTGGAGCGATGCATATTCGCTTGTCATTCAGTTATTTTACATTTGAATCGAAAAAATTCTGCTTTGGTGAGTTCAATTAGAAAGAAAAATCGCCCTCATAAATCGTTGTCACGCATTTGTCACGAATTTGTAACGGCAGTGTCGTTCAGTTGTCACGGTGACGCCCCTATCATCTCTCTAACGCACCAGGAGCGTACAGATGATGAACAAAACATTTTCGATCAAAACCGTTTCTCTTAAGAGCTTTGCAGTTGCATGCGGGCTATTTGCCATTGCAGCAATGCCGAAGATTGCTGTAGCACAAGAGAGCTTCAACCTCAACAAAAGTAGGGCTCGCCTTGTCGTCCTCCTCCACGGAGTCACGCCAGAGCCACTTCAAAGCCCCGAACAAAAGATTGTTCAATCTGGACATGCACGCCATTACTGGGGCTTCGAATTCATCAAGGGATTGCAAGGTCGGCTTCACGAATCCCAGATGCGGATACTAACGCCAAGATTAGATGGCAAGCTACGGACAAAGCAGACAGATCCATCTGATTGGAAACCAGACACAACTGACACAACCGTGTTTGATCTGGCACCAATTTGCTTTCCTTCCGGCGGGGTAATTCCGCCTGGCCTTGAAACCAATCAGACGTTGATCAAGCAATACGTTACCGGGATGACCCTCTTCAACAACACAATGGTAATGGTAAACACTCGTGATGGCTCAAGGCACTTTATGCCTCAACTTGCGGAAACCATTGATGAGGTCTACAGTAGCTACGTGTTTACTTTTGGACACCTTCCAATCGAGAAGCAGCCGCAAATCTATCTTGTCGGACACAGTTTTGGCGGAATCATCGCTCGCGGAATTCTCGCCAACCCTACTGGGGCAGACCTATATGGGAATAAGCTCACGGCGACTCAACGTCAAAGAGCAGACTTCCTCCGCCAACGTGTTGTTCTGGTTCAAACCCTTTCTTCGCCCCACGAAGGCACTCCGATGGGAGACGTGTCTGGAGATGTAGCGGACTATATTCAAGCAAACGCATATGGCTTGATCGTCGGGTTTCTTAATGCGGTCAACAATTTCCTTCCATGCAAAATATTTTCTGCCGAACAGGTTAAGCAAATGGCTACTGATGGAGTCAAAACGGCGCTCGATGCAGTTGCTGGAAAGAGAGATTGCTTGAAGGACATGCTCCGAATGAAGGAATACAATACTGGAATTCTTCATCCAGATACAGCAAGACGATCACCCAACGGTAGCCTTGTGCCAATCTATACTGCCTCTGGTCGAAATCCAGGAGGCAAGTACTACGATCAAGACCGAGGCGTATTCTTGTTTGGGGGGCTCCAATATAATCCGATCAGTACGCTCGATTTGATTGGTGGAAATCGTGGAGCAAAAGAATCAACTGCGCTTCACCTCATTGCAAGCTTTATGCATCGGGAAGGATATGGCATGGAAGGCAAGATGCCTTGGGGTATTGCCGAATTACCGGCTGGCGATCGAGTTGCTAGTCCATACCAAGGAGTTGGTCCAAATGTTGAGCGGGACCTTTCCGCCCCTTGGGCACCTACGAAGCCAGTTATACTCGGCGTTCTCGATTCGTTCTTGACGGGTAAGCCATACGTCTTTGGTAAGTCTGACGGAGAATGGGATAATGACGGGTTCCTCGGTTGGGACTCCGGACATGCCTATCACCTGATCAACAAAAACTTCTATCGAGTTTTCGACCCTGCCATGTACGGTGGCATGTTGCCATGGGACGATGACAATCATGGTTCCCTCATGTTCAATCCTGCGAATGGTGCCTGGATTTATAACGAGCTCATTAAGAATGCAGGACCCTACGTTCTCTTTAACAAAAGCGTTCGAAGGAGCAATTGGGACTCGACTGACTATCCAGTGACACCAAACAACAGCATCAAAGTCGAAGTCCTAGAAGTCACCGACATCAAGAATGATCTTGATTTTGGCTGGAAAAACTACTCAGACTTCAGACTTACGATGAGAGTTGGTGCCACTGAACAGTCACGGAACCTACCTAATAACATGAGAACGGTCTTGGCCGACAAAATCCCAGCATTCACGCTCAACAACTTTGCTGGAACGGTTATCCCGATCAAGATTTCGGTGATCGAGAGAGATCTAGATGACTTCATCCCAAGTCCCGATGACATTTGCTGTGTCAGTCCAAATAGGGGTCAGTCATCACTTTACGTCTACTTTGATACTCGAACAAATACAGTCTTTGGCGATCTGAACGGAGCAAATGGCGAAGACATCACGGTTACACCATGGGCTGGTAGCCATGACAACCGAGTGAAGCTGAGAATTCGAGTTACTCGACTCTGATCTCGGTTACAACATTAGATTGGCGGCTAAGTTCAACTTAGCCGCCATTTTTTTTTTGTTAATGGTTAAGTATCGCAATCTGACAAAATGACCTTGTGGTTTCAATTCTTTCTGCCCTTGCTTTGCTAAGCCAAACTGGTCCGGTTATAATTTCGATTCAAGCTGATCAGGTTTTGCACCCCGTGAGTAAGGACTTATTCGGAATCTTTTTTGAAGAAATCAACTGTGCCGGAGACGGAGGAATCTATCCAGAGCTAGTTCGAAACCGATCCTTTGATGACTCAGATAAACCTGAACATTGGGAAGTCTCAGCCGGATTGCAAGCCAATGTCCGAAATGGAAAGTTAGCCATTGTTGCCACCGAAAGTGGTGAAATTATCAACAAGGGCTACTGGGGAATGCATCTCGAAAAAGGACAAAAGTATGCACTTCAAGTTACGGGTGATTTTCCATCCGAAAGTCAATTGACCATTGAGGCAATCAATGGGTCGAAGCCCTTAACCGAAACCACCATGAAGTTCGCTACCGGAACGAGCCGAACGAGGGTAGTTACCGTTACTCCTAGCGAATCAACTTCGACAGGTGTACTTCGTATCAAAGTGGCTAAGGGGCAAAAATTCTCGCTAGACTACGTTTCGCTCTATCCCATGAGTACGTTTAAGGGACGAAAGAACGGACTTCGACCTGGTTTGATGTCCATGCTTCTGGACATGAAGCCCGCTTTTGTTCGCTTTCCTGGCGGCTGCTGGGTTGAAGGCGATACGATGGCGTCCGCCTACCGCTGGAAAACCACCATAAACAATCTAGAAACGAGAAAAACGGTTCCAAACCTTTGGGGTTACAAGTCTACTAACGGACTCGGCTATCACGAATACCTCCAAATGTGCGAGGACCTCAACTCAGTTGCCTTGTTCGTCGCGAACTGTGGAATGTCGCACAAGGAAGTTATTCCGATAGACAAGATGGACGAATACGTTCAGGACGCACTTGACGCAATTGAATATGCAAACGGTCCAATTACAACAAAGTGGGGAGCACTTCGTGCGACTAACGGACACCCAAAGCCCTTTAATCTTAAGTACATCGAAATCGGCAATGAAAACGGTGGTGCCGCCTACAATGAGCGCTATAAGCTCATGTTTGATGCGATAAAAGGGAAATACCCTGAGATCATAACCATTGCGAATGTTTGGGGAG
>JAYVHY010000380.1:0-14745 GCA_043770615.1 Armatimonadota bacterium
AGAACCTGCTTTGCATTCCCCTTTTCAGCGTGCCTAAGAAGCGTTATGCCGTGGGGTCCCTTGGAATCTATGAGGAAAGGTCGTTTTTCGAGCATTGGCTTAACAGTCTCGATCTCATCCAACATTGCCGCAACAAAAAGGTCATAGCGACCACCTTGGCTGATGATGTATTGGGCGATGTCGAGTCGTCCCATGTGCCCAGCTCCCCCAATGGCCATTTCAAAGTCGCCGCCTCCCCAATCCCAGGTGGCGTTGAGCAAACCCGGTGCCTCTGCGAGCATCTTCTTGACCTTTTCTAGGTCGCTGTGACCGGCACCAACAAATTCTCGAACTAAATCATCGGACAGTTTTGGGGGCTTAGGTGGCTTCTGAGGAGCGCTTGCCCCTTGCGCGACTCCAAGAGCTGGAATAGCGGTCAGGGCTAATCCGGTTCCGGCAAATAGCAGTTGTCGGCGACTTTGAGTGTTATCCATAAGATTCACATCTTCCGAGGAATCATACGCGCGACACAACTGGTTTTGTTACCGCCCCATATGGCTTTGAAGCTTTTCAACGTACTTTGCGATAACGTCGTATTCGACATTGACGGACGAGCCAACTCTAAGCGATCCCAAATTGGTATTCGCCAAAGTGTGCGGAATCACCCAAACATCAAACTCATTTCCAGCCGGTTCGACAACCGTCAATGAAACGCCATTCAGTGTGATCGATCCCTTCTCGATGATGTATCGTTCGGCCGGAACCCGAAACCGGAACACCGACGAATTCCCTTCCGCTCGAATGGAAACCACCGACCCCACGCCATCAACATGACCTTGAACAATATGCCCTCCAAATCGGTCAGTAGCCAACATCGCCCTTTCCAAATTCACCTGATCTCCAACGACAACTGTCGAAAAAGAAGACCGAGAGATTGTTTCCGGGGAAAGCTCAAAGGTCAGCTTGGTGTAAACCGAAGCAACCAATGTGAGGCAAACTCCACTCACGGAAATCGATTCACCAAGCGTCAATCCGTCGAGATTCATCTCTCCAGCATCAACCACCAGCACGCCCGATTCGAAAGTTCGACATGTACCAACCGCCTGAATAATGCCTGTAAACATAGAGAGTTAAGTAAACCCTGCAACGCACTGGCCAAATGAGCGTAAAATTCAATCAGAGTCAATGCTATTCGGAAACAAGGGTGAGCAATACCCGCACCTCGTCGCTTATCTCCGCGAGACAGAGCGCCTAGATATTTTCAGAGACTTCCATCAACGATGGGGGCGCATCATCGCGGTTGCTGCTGGTGCGCCGTTTCTTTTTGGTCTCATCTTCCGATCGGCAATTTCATTTCCTCTAACCCTATTGGTGACTGCGTTGTGTGGTGCTGCCGCCCTCTACGCCATGCGAACGAAGAAAGCTGAGCTATTCACTCCCGAAATCGAATCCCGACTCGAAGCTCATCGTCTCTTCGGAGCCATGCGCAAAATGCTCACGCTGAACCGCCTTCATCGTGACCTCAATGAAGCGACCCTGACTTTACTCAACGAAATTGCTCGCACCAGAATGGAAACCAAGCAACTCCTGGAATCTCCTTACTGGCGGCAACCAACCCTCCCCGACACCTATTGTCAGCTCCGTGACCAAGCGATAACGGCGACGGACCAAGCAATGATGGACGCAGTTCTTCAATTCCGAGCCACCATTCCGACCGACATCCAAAGTCGTAAAGCCGGTGACTATTTAAACGAAGCCCTAGAAACTTTCCTTAAAGTTCAAAGGACTGCGATCCCCGGTGGCGATATTGGATTCGATTCGGCGTTCAAAATCGCTGACAAACTCCAACAGATGCGCTCTGAACTCGAAAAAATGACCGTCAAAGGCGAAAATGAATCCCTGTTCACGCCTGCCGACATTCCGGGTGGGATGCTCGATATCACGATGTCAGAAATTCACACGATCCGACAGGCAGAAGAAGAACTCAGACAAGGTCTTTGACCGAATTAATCCACAATTGGCCATCGATCGGCTTTTGGATAACACCAGTCAACACTAGACATGTATCGGCACCTGCCGCAATTCCACAGGCAATGTCCGTATCCAAACGGTCACCCACCATCAGCGTGTCTTTCGGATTGATTCCAAGTTTCAAGAGTGGCTCAAGCAAAATAGTGGGTTGGGGCTTACCGACCACGATTGCCTTGACTCCACTACAAGCTTCCAGTGCAGCGACGATCGCACCCGAACCGGGGCAGAACTTTCCGTTTTCAACCGGATAAGTAAGGTCAGTATTACAAGCGATATAGGATTGGGTCTGGATTGCCACTTGCATCGCGTCATCAAGCAGTTTGTAAGAAAGTGCATCGCGACAAATTCCGGATACTAAAGCTTGCGCACCTTCTGAGTGGTGCGCATCTTCCTTGTTAACGACATCAATGCCTTGTTCGCAAAGCGTGCCGATCAATCCCGGTTCGCCGACAACGAAAACTCTCTTGATATCATGTGACAAACAGTATTGAGCCGCTACCAGCCCACTCGTAACAATCTGATCCTCGGTTGCCGAAAAGCCTAAGTTGGTCAGTTTTGTAACGTATTCCGAACGCATCATCCCTGAATTGTTTGTGATATAGAGAATCTTTGCACCCTTCGATTCCAAGTTCGCCAGCGCGTCCTGGGCCCCATCCACAACTTCGTTTCCCCGGTAAAGAGTGCCATCAAGATCAAACGCATAGCAAGAATAGAAACGCACAGCCAAGTTTATCCGTAGTAACTTTCAACATATTCTGAAATTTCTACAATTTCAGAACGAGGTGCGGTATAAATAGGAAGGAAATGGTTGAAACCAAGCAACAGATTCCGGTGTGGGAGACTCAAGATACTGAGAAAGGAGTCGCCGTACATGGACTGTTTTCGCGAATCGCGAAAGACTATGATGTTGCTAACCGAATCCTCAGCTTCAACCGAGATAAGCAGTGGCGCGAACTAGCTGTCTCGAAGCTAAAACTGAGTCAAAATGACTCGGTGCTCGACCTTTGCTGTGGCACTGGCGATTTTCTTCCGGTCTTACGCGCCCAAGTCGGCGACCGCGGAGAAGTTGTCGGACTTGACTTCTGCGAGCCGATGATCGCCCAAGCTTCAGCAAAAGATGAAAATTCACTTTTGATAGTTGGCGATGCCTGCAACTTGCCGTTTGAAGACGAAAGATTTGACGGAATTTCGGTTGGTTGGGGTATCCGAAACGTGAACAACATCCAACTGGCACATGCCGAAGCCTTTCGGACCCTCAAGCCCGGCGGACGCTTCGTTTCAATCGACTGCGCCGAACCGAAGAGTCGATTTGTCCGCAGTTTTACCGGCATTGGACGCACTGCCCTAACTAGTATCCTAGGGAGGTCCCTCAAAAGCAAGGACGACTACCGCTATCTCAACGAAAGCTCAAAACGATTTAAGTCAAGACAAGAATTAGTCCAAATCATGCAAGCTGCTGGATTCTCTGACGTTCAATTTCAGGACCTCATGCTTGGAAACATCTGCATCCATTGGGGAACCAAACCATGACCGCATCATCACTATCAATACTCAACAATCCCGACATCCAGGCTCAATTGCTCCGCAAAGTCTCCGAAGAAGTCGCGGAAATCGAGCAAGTCATTCGAGAGAGCACTCATTCAAAAGTCGACCTGGTCCAACAGGTCTCAAAGCAAATTCTCGACGCTGGTGGAAAACGTCTGCGACCCGCTTTCGTCATCCTTTCGGGCAAAGTCGTAAACCCAGATGCCGACATGGATCGCCTTCGAAAACTCGGAGCATGCATGGAAATTATCCATATGGCAACCCTGGTCCACGATGATGTTATCGACTCGGCTGGTACGCGAAGAGGCAGACCAACCGCCGCCGCCTCGTTTGGCAACACTACCGCGATTATGTCTGGCGACGTTTTCCTCGCCAAGGCAATGTCTCTCCTTGCTGCCGATGGTGATGTTGAAGTGTTTCGAACTGTTGCTGATGCGGTCTGTGAAATCGCTGAAGGCGAAGTCCTCGAACTAGAAGCAAGGGGAGACTTTGACCTTAATCCGGAACAACATCTCGAAATCCTCAAGATGAAAACCGCCTCTTTTATTCGATGCTGTTGCGAACTCGGAGCAATCGTCGCCGGAGCCAACAATGCCCAACGGGAATCCCTTTCGCTGTTCGGACATCACACCGGCATGGCGTTCCAAATCGCCGACGATTTGCTCGACTACAGGGGCGACAAAACCAAAACCGGAAAGCCAATCGCCACTGACTTCCGCGACGGGCAGGCAACCTTACCTTTGATCTATCTTCGAGACAACCTCAGCGATGCCGAAGGGCATATCGCCCGACGCCGCTTTGGCGGGTCGGTCAATGAAGACGAAATCAGAATGATTTGCGACTGGATGGATACCAGAGGTGCCTTTGCCAAGAGCGAAGCCCTCGGAAACGAACACATTGCCACCGCCCACAATCACCTAGATACCCTGGACGAAAGTTTAGCTCGAGATATGCTCCACGCGGTAGCTGACTTCGTCATCTCTCGACAATCGTAGTAAGGATAATCCCAATTTGGGAGTGCTTGAGCCTGCTCAAGCTTTGGACTGAGAAGCCTGCTTCTCTGAAATCCATTTCCTCTACGCTAAGGGCCTGACATGAATGAAGCGTCAGGACCGTCAATCGACATTATCAATTCGTCGAGGAAACGCTCTAAAACAGCAGGCGACAAGTGCTTCTCGACAGGCATCGAATGAACTGCCCCTGGCTCGCTTGTTGCCAGTCGTCGGTACTTTCGATAAGCCTTGGTAACCAAACTTCCAGCACAGAGATACTTTGTCAAATGTGAACCTTCCAATTCATAAGGGTGTGGATTCTGAAGAGCCCAAGTTGGTGTAGCATAGGCTCGAATCCATTGTTCACGTACTTCGAAATTGACAACAATTGCAACTCGTTCGCGACGATACGTCAGCTTTACCCAAAGGAGCTGGATGTCCTGATCTTCCAGCAATCGCAGAAATCCCGCTTCCTCTAAGAACCTGAGCCTAGAAATCACCGCCTTAGCGAATTCATCTGCTTGTACCACGACCTCGCCGTTAGAAAATCTCATCGCCGCATCATCACGACTTCGCCGTACTTCCGAAAGCCCAGTCGCTCATACCAAGGCACCAACGACTCACCGCACTGCAGCGTCGCCGTACACTTCCGAGAAGCCGCAATCCCGATCAAAGAACGCACCAAGCTTGCCCCTAAACCCTCTCCACGAACCTCCGGAGCAACGGTAATGTTGTAAAGCCCGAGAATCGCACCCGTCTGAAAAATCATTGCACCCGCTGCCGGGCTAGACCGACCAGGCAGGCGAAGTAACTCACAGGTTTCCGCAGACGCCGTCATCGTGGAAATCCCTTCACAGAATTTACTACTTGCCATCGAAAAGAATTGGCTCGCCAAAAACATCGTATGATCATATCGAGCCGAAAATCCACTGACTGTTTCTAGATCGAGATCGACCCCGCCCGCCGGATTCCGCAAAAACATGAGGCTTAGTGATGTTCCGGCCGAAAATCCAGCACTCCGCATCATCTCTAACACCGAGCCAGTCTGGTCAGTCGGAACCACGTACGATGTGTGAGAATCCATCTTGGACAATCGAGTGATAGCGGGCAAATTGGGTCGAGCAATGACCGAGAAATTTGCGGCCGGATGGTCACTTTCCGATCGACATCCGATGATGCCTTCGTCTTCAAACCGGCAAGCACCACGTGCCGTCCTTGCTAACGCAAAGTAGGTCTCAACCATATTGAGACAACATGATTCCACGATCTCGCGATCGGTTAAAGGACGATGCTCCAAAACAACCCAAACCCGACTCGTCGGTTAGAAATTCCTACCCCGACATTAAATCCCGACACGATGTCGGTACCAATCCAGAGTACCGGATTCTTTGGAGTCAGCAAAAGGCTCGCGTAGCTCTTGCCTTTCTTATCAAACTTGATTAAGTCAAAGCCCGCAGCAATATCAAATTTTGAAGGCATTTCGAGAGTAACCCCCACTCTCACGGTCGGCGAGACGATCTTCAGCGGCGGAACATATTCCTTGTTTGTTACCAAACTCTCAAAGAAGTTCGATACTTCACGGAGGAGCTTCTCTTGGATAAAGACACCACCATAGTGACCAGAATCGATTGACAAAATCTTCGACTGAGGAAGTGCCTGAATAAGTGCATCCGTACATTCTGGTGGTACGACCGTATCGTATTTGGCCCGAATAATGAAGGTCCTCCCGGATTTCGAACCCTTCAAATACGTGGATGGCTCAACCCCCTCTAACAAAGCCGTAAGCTTTGCTTCATTGAATCCCTTGGACCGCAATTCATCCTTAATCGGAACCAACAACGAAGACTTCCAAACAAGCTTGCCAAGCTCAATGCCGCCCAACAAAAACGCCGCATTGTTCAATCGATCATCAACTGCATAAGCAAGGGACGAAACAATTGCCCCAAGGCTCGTGCCATAGATGCCAAGGATTGGACCACACTCGGTGCGAGTCTGGATGAAGTCAAGAGACCGACGAACGTCCATGACGGACTGAGTCATTGTTGCTTTGAGCTTTTCCGGATCGGCTTGAATCGCCATCGCTCCAGAAACTGCCCCCTTCGGAGTTCGCGTCAAGTGATAGGGCAATGTCATGATTGCCGCGCCAATTCCACGCTGGTTAAGTTCAAGAGCCAAGGATTTCTCAACTTTTAAGCTCGGAGCCCCCCAATAATGAAGAATCAAAACAATCGGGGGACGTTCTTTATCTACTGGCAGCTGAATGTGAAGTTGAACAATGTCATTTTCACGATATTTGGTGCCGAATGAACTTGGAAACCGAGCGACGTATGAATTGAATTCTTCGTTTTCCTCGAAGATCTGCCACTTCTCAAAGCTAACCTTTGGAACGTCGAACTGAGCAACACAAACGCTTGCCACAAGAAGACTGAGGAGGCAAATTAGACCCCGAAAAGTTAAAACCCTAAATTTGTGTGCCAGCGAGTTCAATTACTTTTGTTTCCGCGATGCCGATGTGATGACGACTTGCTGCGATAAATAGCTTGCCTTGGTCCGTTTTTGGATCAACTTTGACTCGTTTGTGACACTCAATTGCCTTCTCTAGTAGAATCATTAGCTCTTTGTCGTGTCCCTTGCCTTGGGCGGCAGGCACAACTTCATAAAGCACGGACGGAAGTATCGGAGCCGCATCTTCATCTTTAGCATCCAAAACTTTGCTTGCTGTTGAAATTGCTTCGATAGTCTTTTGATTCTTGGCTTGAGCAACTGCCAATTTTAAAGTGTCATTGATTCGCCGATCTTCTGTCTTCGCCGCACTAACCGCAACTTCCAGAGCCTTCTCAGCCTCCGGCCAACGATTAGTCACCCTCAAAAGGGCAGCATACATCCATTGATCTGAGTCGGGAATCACTTGGGGTTCAATGCTTTTGAGCATTTCTTCCGCTATTTCACTGATCAATTCGTTACGCCTTTCGTCGTTTATCTCTCGAGAGCTCACCTTGTATTGAAGGGTTTCTTGAGCCGCCTCAAGGCGCTTGTTGGCAATTTCAACTCTACTCTCCGGATTGATTGCGCTAATGTCGTTCGGATTAGGAAATTGACCACATCCAGCTAATAAAATCCCCACCCAAATCAAATGAAATTTTCTCATTTACATGTATATCGCGTATCGTTCAGCCGGGAATAGGGCGTCGCGATAAATTTCGCTTCCTGAGAATGTCAACACCGCTTTTCCTTTCAACTTCATCTTATGAAACGGGGTGTTTTTGCTCTTGCTAAATGACTTATTGCGATCGAAAGTCCATTCAATATCCGGGTCAATAACCGTAACTTGTGCCACTGGAGAATCCTCTGGCTTTAAAGTTCCCCCATCAAGATTAAGTATTTCCGCTGGAACCGTACTAAGCTTTCGGATGGTCTCAAGCGGAGTCAGAATCCCAGTGTGCATCAAGTAAGTTAGCGTCGCTCCAAGTGTCGCCTCAATGGTAGAAGCACCAAAAGGAGCTTCATCAAATGGAACATCTACCTCGTGCGAGGCATGCGGGGAATGATCACTGGCAATACAGTCAATCGTCCCGTCTTGCAGACCTTGCTGAAGAAGCTCAATGTCCACCTTCGTTCTCAAAGGCGGTTGCATCTTAAACTTTGTATCGAACTCGCCAATGTCATCCTCAGTAAACACGAAGTGCATTGGACAGATTTCGCAAGTTACTGGCGCACCGAGAGACTTCACCAGTCGGATAATTTCCACTGCCCCCCAAGTACTCACCCGCATAATATGTACTGGACAGCCGGTATGGAGCGAGAGCAAACAATTTCTCATTGTCGCAATCTCTTCCGACGTTCGGGGGATGCCCTTCAGCCCAAGCATCGCGCTAACCGCACCCTCATTCATCGATCCGCCTTTGCTCAAATTAGAATCATCGCAGTGAGCCAAGATTGGCAATCCGATCTGATGACAAAAGACCATCGCTCGGTTCATGATTTGAGAATTCTGAATTGGAAATCCTTCGTCACTTGCAGCAACAATGCCCGCTCGCTTCATGGCCGCCAAGTTGGCTAGCTCCTCGCCCTTCAGCCCTTTCGTCAAGGCACCAACTGGGGCAACAAAAACTCCACCCGCTTCCGGTGATGCAGCTCGATCCAGAATGAAATCTACGATCGCCGGATTATCAAGCGGTGGATTAGTATTTGGCATACAACAGATCGTTGTGTATCCACCGGCGGCGGCGGCTTGGGTACCCGAAATAATGGTTTCCTTGTGCTCATCACCCGGCTCGCGCAGATGAACGTGCATATCAACGAGACCAGGAGTGATCCAAAGTCCGGTGCAGTCATATACTTCATCAATATCGCTCAAATCTTCGATCTTTCCAATTTCGACAACTTGATCGTTTTCAATAAGCACGCTTCCAATTTCATCCATCTCTTGGGATGGATCAAGGATTCGACCATTGCGTAAAAGTGTTTTCATGACCCTTGTCCTCCAAAGCACCAATAGAATGCGGCCATTCTCACAAAGACTCCGTTTTCAACCTGCTGATTAATAACTGCTGAATCTCCGTCAGCCGTAACGTCATCAATCTCAACTCCTCGATTAATTGGACCCGGATGCATCACCAGGCACCCCGGATTTGCAAATCGTAGGGAGTCTCCGTTAATTTGGTAGAGGCTACTGTATTCACCAATCGAGCTAATCATCCCCTCGGCCATTCGTTCCTTTTGAAGTCGAAGACATATGATAACGTCAGCTCCCGAAATCCCTTCCTCAAGCTCATCACACACTTCACCGGGCAACATCGAAGGGTGAGGAGGGAGAAGCGTCCTTGGCCCAACCAATCGAACGTTGGCCCCAAGTTTGTCTAAAAGCCACGCATTGGATCTTGCAACCCGCGAATGTTCGACATCTCCAACAATCGAGACATTAAGCCCCTCCAGTGAGGTCTTGCGCTCAAGAATGGTTAAGGCATCAGCCAATGCCTGCGTCGGATGTTCGTGCTGTCCATCGCCCGCATTAAGAACCGGACCACCAAAATGCTTTGCGGCAAGCATCGGCGCCCCGCTGGACTTGTGGCGCATAACCAAGCCGTTGATTCGTTCATGCCTCAGGGTTAGAATCGTATCCTTCAGTGTTTCGCCCTTATTCATCGAAGAAGCCGAAGTAGCGAAGTTACTTGAGCGCATTCCCAGGTAAAAAGCGGCTTGTTCGAAGCTAACTCGCGTTCGAGTTGAATTCTCAAAAAAGAGCAAGCCAATCACAGTCTTCTTCATCGAAGGAACATCCTCCCCCGCCAAAACCTTCCTTTTGAACTCAGTGGCAAGATCGAGAAGCCCCGTGATCTCTTCGGTTGGCATGGTGCGAATAGCAATTAAATTTCGATGCAATCCTAAGCCCCCCCCGTACGAAGTTCGACAAGGTCTTCCCCTTCAAATTCTTTGACTTTGACCAATATGTGATCGGTTCGATCCGTAGCGATCGTTTTGCCACAATAGTCTGGTTGGATTGGAAGTTCACGATGTCCCCGGTCTAGAAGAACTCCGAGTCTAACGGAACTTGGTCGGCCAAATTTCATGAGGCCGTCCATCCCTGCTCGGATCGTCCTACCCGTGAAAATGAGTTCGTCAATTAAGATAACTCGTTTTCCAGTTACCTCAAAGGGAATTTCAGATTCATCTTCAGACTTCTCTGGTCGATCATCTCGAAATGCTCTTGAATCTAGTTTGCCGCAGGGTACGGTCACTCCTTCGATTTGGGTCATCAAAAAGGCGAGACGTTTTGCAATGGGGTAGCCCCGCTTCATGATTCCCACAACCACGAGATCTTGGGCCCCTTGGTTGTCTTCGAGAATCTCGTGCGCCATCCTTCCCAAAGTTCTCTTTATATCTTCGGCATCCAGGATAACGGAATCCATCCTAGGCTGAATTATGACAGAGAACTTGACGGTTCCTGCGCCAAGACCTAATCAACTGTCGAAGATTTCCTAAATTCCCCAGTAAATACACCTAATGAATCGATAAGGGTAATCCAACTATTTTTACGGGGTCTTAGCATCTCAGCGAAACGAAAGTTATGTTTTATAAACGAACGACAACCACGGTGACATCAACATCGTGCGCAAATTTGGGGAGGCAATAATGGCAAAGAAGAATTCTTACGTCGGAATTGACATTGGACACATGAACATTCGAATAGTTCAAGCGGAGAAAACTGCCGCTGGAATTCGAGTAGTCAAAGTTGCTCAAACACCTACGCCACCTGACTCTGTTAGGGACGGACTAATCCGTGATCCTGAGCAAGTAGGTCAGGCAATTAGGTCAGCGATGAAGGATGCCCATATCCACGCCCAAACTGCGGTGATCGCTGCCTCGGGCGGAGCTGTTTTTGTCCGCGCCGTGCCATTTCCCAAAATGACCGCCCAAATGCTAAGGGATTCCATTCGTTTTGAAGCCGGACGATATGTTCCGGGATCAATTGAAGATTCTTACGTTGAAGGGGAAATCATCGGCAACATCGGAGAAACTCAAATGAATGTCCTCCTCGCGGCCGCTCCTAAAGATATCGTCGACGGACGAATCGCCGCTTGTAAAGAAGCAGGACTAGATGTTCGAGTTGTTGAGATTGAAACATTCGCCGCATTCAGATCACTTCTAGAATCTGATGACTCGAAAGAATCATTCGACAAGACTTACATCCTTGTTGACATCGGGGCAACCAATACAACTGTTAGCGTGATCGAATCTGGCGTTTACGTCATGCATCGTTCAATGCCTGCCGCCGGAAACACATGGACCGAAGGTCTACGAACCGCTTTCAAACTCGAACTGGTTGACGCTGAAGCCGGAAAGAGTGCGCTAAACCTCAACGAAATCCTAACCCCAGGTGGAAAAGATAATCCGCCGCTCAAGGTTATTGCGACTCATATCGATGACCTCATCAGAGAGTTGAGACGCTCGATGAACTATTTACAAACCCAGGGTCAAAGCTCCGAAGTTCAAAAGGAAACAAATATTGATGGAATGTTTCTTTGCGGAGGTGGAGCAAAGCTAAAAGGTCTCGATCAATACATCCAATCAAAACTTGGGATTCCGGTAACGACTATCGGAGTCTTCGATAACCCAATTATTTCCCAATCTGGAGCTTTTTCAGATGCCGGAATTGACCTTGCGGTTGCCACTGGACTGGCAATGCGACCGATGATCAATGCAGCCTAAGGAGAAGAACAATGCCGCTAATTAACCTAATTGAATCGCAAAATCTCTCCAAGAGAAAAGAAGAAAGCCAGCTTCGAATCAGCAAGTTCGTAATGATTGGCACGGCCTCTATTATCGGACTTTCATATTTTGCCCTAGTTGCCCAAGGCGTTGGTTTGAGTTCTCAACTCAATGACGTTGAAGCAAAGATCAAAAAGCAAAAGCCCGTTCAAGAACAAATTGACGCATTCAAAAAGGATGAGTCAATTCTTGATCCAAAGCTTAAAACGCTCGTAAGCGCTCGAGTACTTACTAACCGCTGGGCAAATCTGATGGAACACCTTGCCATTAATACACCAGCCAACGTTTGGTTGACATCGTTTCGATCGTCAGCGCCAGATCCCGAGAAGCCTATTCACATCACGTTTAACGGGGTTGGAGAATCTCAGACCGAAGTCTCCGAAATGATGATGCGCACTCAAAATGCTCGTGATTTGGAATCGGTCAATCTGGTCACATCTCAGGAAAAGCTTTTTGAAAAAGTGTCGGGAATTGAATTTGAAATGGGCGGCGACATCGTCGATACCGCCGAAAAGAAAAAGAAACCTGCTGGCTCCGAGAAGGAGGAAAAAGCATGAAAATGAACTTCACCCCTAAAACCTTTTACATTCTTACGGGAGTAGTGGTCGCGGTCGGCGCTGGTTTGATGTGGATAACAAATACATCTATCGCAGAGCAGAACGACAACATTGCAAAACTTCGAAAAGAACTAAGAGACGAAAAAGAAATCTTGGCGGAACGTGATGAAGCAAAGAAGCGCGTAGACGACTTAAGATTTAAGCTCGTTCACCTCGAGCAAGGCGTTCAAGACTTCGCCTATATTCCAACGATGCTGAAAGAGCTTGAGCAGTTTGGCAAGAAGAACAACCTTGAAATTGTTCTGGTTAAGCCAAACGTAACTCCAGCACCGCTAGGCAAAGACGGCGAAAAGATCAAGTCTGCCTATAAAGAGCTCAACGTGACCATCAAAGGGCGTGGATCTTACGAGGACTCCCTTCGATTCCTACAAGCAATAAAGGTCTTCCCAAAGATCGTTGCCGTACGAACCGTTTCTTTGTCCCCTCATGTAACGACTTCAACCAACAAGTCGGCAAAGCCTGTGCTTGAAATTGATTTGGAACTTCGCGCTTACGCGTTTAAGGACGAAGACAAATCCGCCAAGACTGAGCCAAAGACCGCATCAAAGCAAACCGAAGGAGGCAAAGATGAATCGTGAGAAGAAACAGCTAGTTGTTGTCGGCGTCCTGGTCGTTCTTGTTCTGGGAGTTGGAGCATTCCAATTCACCCGAAAGGACCCGGTAGCAGCACCAGTTGCTAAAGCAAAACCCGACGCGGCAAAAGATGCCGCGAAAGTAGCCGCTAAGGTGGAGGGACCCAAGTATCCGGATCTCTTTCCACTTCCAGCCAAAGATCCGTTTGAAACCGCGGCTTTTGTAGCTGGTCCAAAGCAACCAGAGGTTACGCCACCAGCGCCAACAACTGGACTAGGGGCAACTCTGTCAAACAAATCAAAAGATTCAGTCAAAGATATCTCGACTGGTCTTCCAGCTAATGACTTCAGTACCGGTCCTTGGATGCCTGGTGGTGCCAAGACAATTATTGAGCCCAAAGCTCCGCCTAAGCCAGTCTTTGGCTACACCCTGGTTGGCATTGTCGAAGGTGCTCACCCAACTGCCGTTTTCGATGACGGAAAAGGCAATCAACAACTCGTCGAAGTTGGTCAAGGAATTGGCCAGAGCTCGACAGTCATTTCAATTTCACGCGGAACGGTCCGCGTCAAGTTTAACGCAGAGACATTGAACTTCAGTGTCGGAGGAAACCCAAATGCAAAATAAAAAGATACGAGCGGCCCTTGTCGGGCTCTTTGTTGTGGCGTCAGCAATGTCAGCCGCACAAGGTCGTGTTAACGGAGTCTCGGTCTCGAAGTTGTCGACCGGCGTTGAAGTTCTGATCCAAGGATCGGGCCTCAAAGAGCCAAAGGCAACCTTCGGAGAAACAGACAAGGTCTACACCCTTGAATTCGACGCCCCTTTCTCCGGAAAGCAAGAGAAAATCCAAGTTTGGATGAATGGCCTTGAAACCCTTCAAACAACCAAGCTAGGAACCAATTCAGCGAAGACGAGATTCGTCTTTACGTTTACGAAGGGAGTAACTGCTACCATTTCGAAGGCATCCAATGGCTTCAAAATTGCGTTTGATTCAAGCGATTTCAAGCTTGCAACCAAGACTGCAGCCAAAGCTCAGCCATCGGTGAACAATCAAAGAGCCGATATTGGAACCCATTTTGGATTGTCTCGATCGATGGTGGCTTCCGCCTCTTTGCCGTTTCCTTCCGAATCAATGAAAGAGTTCTCTAAGGCTCCTTTATTGGGTTCAAAGCAACAGACCTCGTCAGGTCAACGCTTTACATCTTTGCCAAGAGCATCCACGCTTTCACCAGACGCCAAGTCAATGAAAGTGTCGATTGCCGCTCAGCCATTTGATAAACCATCGGCTGAGAAGACAACTGCAAAGAAGCCTGCCGAACCGAAGGCGACTCATGCTCCGGTTGTTCCAACGACCGAAAAGAAGCCATCGGATTTGAATGCAGCTAAGCCAGGTACTGAGCATAAAGCTCCAGTTTCAGCGAAAAAGGCGGTCGAACCAAAGGCAACAGTGGCACCAAAAGTAGCTCCTGAGCCTAAGCCGGTCGTTGCTGCGAAAAAAGCGCCAGTTGCACCAAAGGTCGTGCCGGATTCCAAACCATTGATAACGGTTAAGAAAGCCCCGACCCCTAAGCTACCGGACATTTTCAAAGCACCTGCTACCGAAGTGAAGGTAAGAGAAGGTCGAGTAACCCTGGACTTTGTCAACACCGATGTCGTTCAGATTTTGAAGTCGCTTGCTCGCCAAACGAACTCAAACATCGTAACGTCTCCTGACGTAACCGGAAAGCTATCCATCAAGGTCG